>CAMOZD010000144.1 GCA_946630645.1 uncultured Lachnospiraceae bacterium | reverse complement strand
AGAGCATGGCCCAGGGTCTCTATACCAACAGAGCCTCCCTGACTCCTGTTCCCTATGATTTACCTGACCTTGCAAAGGACGGCAGCTATTCGGCCATGGTCCTCCATGAGGAGGGTGTTGACTACACCCAGTCAGAATATCTTGGCATCATTGCCCATATGAGTGACCCCATGATTGCCCTGGCTGAAAATTCAGAGAAAATAAGTGGCTGCTATATCGGTCTTGCCGACGGCACCCACCTGGGTATAGACTCCAATACGAAAAATAAATACGATGAAAATGGAAATCTGATTCCCTTTCCTGTCCGCCAGAGGCCCTGGTACCAGGGGGCAGTAGAAAAGGGCGGTCTTTATTTTACCGGTCTGGAAAAAGATGCTTTCACCGGTGAGCCCGGCATAACCTGCTCCATGCCTATCATGGCAGACGGCAAGCTGATCGGCGTTGCCGGCATCGATATCCTGCTGGAAAATATGAATGATTTCATCAAGGCCTCCGCCGACAGCGAGGGAATCGTCTTCATCGTTAATGACCAGGGACAGGTGATTCTGGCAACGGAAGGCAATGAGCTTTTTAACCCGGAAGCCGGAGACCAGACCCAGGACCTGCGAAAAAGTGACAATAAAGACCTGGCCGCTTTTATAAACCAGTCCCTGAAACAGACGACGGACCTGGCCCTCATTGAGATCAACCATAAGAAGTATTACATGGTTGGATCACCGGTGCCCACCATCGGCTGGTCTGTGGTCTCGGCCGTTGATCAGCAAGTCACCGGCCAGATGGAAAAGCAGTTACTGGATGATTATGCCAGAATCAATGACCAGGCCACCAGCCAGTTCAGGCAAGGTACGGACAAGACCATAAAAACCGGTCTCCTGGTCCTGCTCTTTATCATTCTTTTATCCACTTTTGCAGCTCTGGTTGCTGCCCACAGGATCGTCAAACCCATCGAAGACATCACCAGGGACATCAACGATTGCGGTAAAACCGGCCAGCTTTTTGTCATGAAGGAGGCCTACAGGACCAATGACGAGATCGAAATCCTGGCCGAGTCTTTCGACGACCTGTCGAAGAAAACAAAGAAATATATAGAGGATATCACGGAAATCACCAAAGAAAAGGAGAGGGTCAGCACTGAGCTGCAGATGGCCAACCGTATCCAGACCAGTATGCTGCCCGGCGTCTTCCCGCCTTATCCCGACCGGAAGGAGTTTGACATCTTTGCCTCCATGGATCCGGCCAGAGAGGTAGGCGGAGATTTCTATGACTTCTTCTTAATCGATGATGACCACCTGTGCATGGTCATGGCAGATGTAAGTGGCAAGGGGGTTCCGGCTGCCTTGTTCATGATGATCTCCAAAGTTATCCTCCAAAGCTGTGCCATGCTGGGCCGGGGAGCCGGAGAGATCCTGGTCAAGACCAATGAAGCCATCTGCTCCAGCAACCAGGTGGATATGTTCGTCACCGTCTGGCTGGGCATCCTGGAAATCAGCAGCGGTAAGATCACTGCCGCCAATGCCGGCCATGAGTACCCTGCCTTGATGAAAGATGGCCGTTTCTCCCTGCTGAAGGACAAGCACGGCCTGGTCATCGGGGGTATGGACGGAGTCAATTACAGGGAATACGAAATCAGTCTGGAACCGGGTGACAAGCTTTTCCTTTACACAGACGGTATTCCCGAAGCTTCTGACCAGGATAAGAAGATGTTTGGCACAGACAGGATGGTCGATGCCCTCAACAGGGCGGCAACGGCTTCCCCCCGGGAAATTCTTGCCCAGGTCAGCCAGTCCGTTGAAGACTTTATTAAAGGAGCGGAACAGTTTGACGATATGACCATGCTCTGTATCGAGTACAAGGGCAGTGACAAAGAGTAATATTGATCTGATGATTCCTGCTGCCAGGCTGACTTTCGGGCAGTCAGGGCAGCAAGGTCTGCCCATGGAGGTTCCTGAAACTACAGAAACCTCCTTTTAATTTGAAAAAATTTTTCATATATGTGGTTATAACCACATACAGATCTCATTAATCATGCTACACTTACCATGTGAAATTATGTTTATAATTCATATAATGGGTATTTTTTTAAAGGAGGTTTGGTAAGTGGGTTTTGTGATGACAGAAGAGGGCTTTGACAAGACAATCAAAGAACTCAGTGAGGAGTACAGGATATACGCCCCTGTACTGAAAGAAGGAATGGGCAGGTACACCGATACCGATGTCGTACTCTACGACCAGGTGACCAGTGCCGCTGAGATCGAACTGGATAAAAAGTCCGATTATGCATTTAAGGAATTTCTCAATCCGCTTTCAGAAACACTGTTTTTCTTCACGGAAGAGGACGTAAAGGAAGCGGACCTGGATTCCAAAAAAGTACTGATTCTCCTTAGGAGCTGCGACATGCACGCTGTGAAAAGACTGGACCAGATCTATCTTCAGAACGGAAAAGATGAAGACTGGTTCTACCGCCGCCGCCGTGATCTGGTTTCTTTCGCCCTGATCGGCTGTGGCCAGTCCTACCAGAACTGCTTCTGTGTGGACATGAAGACCAACCGGACAGAGGACGGTTATCTTTTCTCCATCGACAAGATTGATGGTAAATATTACTTTGATGTAAAAGAAGAATCCATGAATTCTGTCTTTGAAGCCAACAGTGAGGCCAAAAAAGATGTGGCTGCCCGCTACGTAACAGAGAATGAAGTCCATGTGGAGATTCCGGAGGAAGTGCCGCTGGAGATCCTCAAAGATTCCCTCTGGGATGAGTACGACAGCCGCTGCATCGGCTGCGGCAGATGTAATTTCGTCTGTCCCACCTGTACCTGCTATACCATGCAGGATGTTTTCTACACAGACAATGGCAAAGTGGGAGAGAGACGCCGGGTTGCTGCCTCCTGTATGGTCAACGGTTACACAGATGTGGCCGGAGGCGGCCAGTACCGCAGGAAACATGGAGAGCGGATGCGCTTCAAGGTTCTCCATAAGATCATTGACTACAGAAAGCGTTTCGGCTATGACATGTGCGTAGGCTGCGGCCGCTGTGATGATGTCTGTCCGGAATATATTTCCTACACTAATATCATCAACAAGGTAAATGCTGCCTGTAAAGCTGCTAAGGAGGTGAAGGAAGGATGAAAAACGCATATATTCCTTACCCGTCAAAAATACTTGACGTGATCCAGCATACAGACAAAGAGTATACCTTCCGCATGGAATTTACAGGAGATGTGAAGCCCGGACAGTTTTTTGAGGTATCTGTCCCCAAATACGGTGAGGCTCCTATCTCAGTCAGCGGCATCGGCCCCAATTTTGTAGACCTGACCATCCGTAAGGTGGGCCGGGTAACTAATGAAGTATTTGAGAAGTATGAAGGCCAGTCCTTGCTTCTGAGAGGCCCCTACGGCAATGGTTTTGACGTATCCCTCTATGAAGATGGCGAGACAGTAGTTGTTGCCGGTGGTACCGGTGTCTCTCCGGTCCGGGGCGTAATCCAGGCTCTCAGCGATATGCCTAACGCTTCTGAGAAATATGTGATCGCCGGCTTCAAGAGCCCGGATGACATGCTTTTCAGGGCTGACCTTAAGGAGTGGGACAAAAAGCTTAACCTGATCCTCACAGTGGATGGGGCTCCGGAAGGCTATGAAGGAAAGATCGGCCTGGTAACCAAATATATTGCAGACCTTCCCTTAAAGGATCCTTCCAAGGCCAAGGCTGTGGTCGTAGGACCGCCGCCCATGATGCGGTTTACCATTATCGAGCTTCAGAAGAAAGGCTTCCTGGATGAGAATATTACCGTATCCTATGAGAGAAAGATGTGCTGCGGCCTGGGCAAGTGCGGCCACTGCAGAATTAATGAAAAATACGTATGCCTGGACGGACCTGTCTTCAACTATACTGAAGGCAAGCTGATGATGGACTAAGGAGGTAATGATGGGAAATCTCGATATTAATATGGGAAAACTTAAGAAGAATGCCTTTCGTAACTCCAAAGTCAGGGGCGAGACCGCCTCTAGAATCAGGATTCCGGGAGGTGTTATCGACGCCGCATCCATGGGCAAGGTTGTGGAAATCGCTGAGAAATACGGAACCGGCGTCATCAATATCACCAACCGCCAGGGAATTGAGATCCCCGGCATTGATCTCCGTGATATGGACAAGGTAAATAAAGAAGTGCAGGCCATCATCGATGCCCTCCACATCAACCAGAAAGAGAAGGGAGAAGGCTATCCTTCCTCCGGAACCAGGAATGTCATTGCCTGCCCCGGTGCCCGTCTCTGTCCCTTTGGCTGCTATGATACCACAGAATTCGCCCAGAAGATGGAGGCCATGATCTTCCCCAATGACAGACATGTGAAGATCGCCTTTACCGGCTGCTCCAATGACTGTGCCAAGACCAGGATGGCGGACT
>CAMOZD010000143.1 GCA_946630645.1 uncultured Lachnospiraceae bacterium | reverse complement strand
GAGGTTCCCCATAAAAAGTTCCTCAACGACTGCTTTACCGGTAAGCTGGCTTACAGCAACTACCGGGGAGAGCTCTACAACGATGACCCCCGTCTCGGCGATGCCAGGCTTTGTGGAACCACCGCTTCTCTTTGCGGTGTGGAAGCGGGAGGCTTCGAGGGTGATGATCAGAAGGTGAATATAGGTATCCGTCTGGATCTCATGCTCCATGCCTTCCTCTTTACCCAGACCGGTATTCCTGTTCTTTACAGCGGTGACGAGATCGGCCAGGTTAACGATTACTCATATCACGAGAATCCTCTGAAATGGGATGACAGCCGTTATCTTCACAGGGGTGATTTCAACTGGGAAAATGCTGAGAAGAGGACCGACGAAAGTACGGTTGAGGGCAAAATCTTCCAGGCACTGAGAAAGTTTGAAACCATCCGTCAGGACCATCCGGCCTTTGACAGTGACGCGGATATGTGGATCGTGGAGCCTTACAATGACCATATTCTGGGTATCGGCCGTTACTATGAGGGAGAGAAGCTGATCGCTCTATTTAATTTCAGTGATTTCGATGAAACTGCATGGATCAATGAGCCTGAGGATTACATAGACCTTATGACCGGCCAGAGCAGACCGGCCAAGGCTGTGGGAGTCCCGGCCAAGGATTTTGCCTGGCTTCTGGCAAAAATCTGACGCCGTCCTGGTAAGATCAGCTTTTGAGACTGGTCCTGGATGCTCCTTGCGTGTCAGCTGAACTTTTGATTGAAATTATTTAGAAATCAGTTTGATTTTTAAAACAATTATTGTATAATATTAATTGTAAGAAATTTGTAAGAATTAAAAAGATTACAATATTTCTAAAATGAATTCCGGAATGATCTTCCAGTAAGATCTCCGGACAATGAGCGGAATATTTCCCAGTTTTCTTTAGGGGAGAAAAAGGGAAAAACCGGTTCTGCCTGACAACTGAATATGGTTTTAAGGCAGTTCCCTGTAATTGTGCCTGATACGCGCTTGCGTATTTGGAATAAAGCAACCTTTATTATTATTTAAGGAAGAGAGGAAGTAACTATGGCATTGGATTACAGAAAATGCGCGCAAGAGATTTATGATAATATCGGCGGTAAGGACAATATCGTCAGCGCGGCACACTGTGCGACCAGGTTGAGACTTGTTATTGCTGATAACAGCAAGATTAACAAGGACGCTCTTGACAACGTGGAAGGCGTTAAGGGTATGTTTGAGAACGGTGGCCAGCTTCAGCTGATCATCGGTACAGGAACTGTTAACAAGGTATTTGATGAGTTTATCGATATCTCCGGAGTAACCGCAGCATCCAAGGATGAGGCAAAGGCAGCGGCAGCAGCCCAGCAGCCCGTATGGAAGAGAATGCTGAAGACCATCGGTGACGTATTCGTTCCGATCCTTCCTGCAATCGTAGCTTCCGGTCTTATGATGGGTCTTGTAGAGGCTCTTGGTAAGGCTATCCCCGGATTTGGTGACACAGCATGGTACGGCTTCCTGGATTTGGCGGCCAACACAGCTTTCGCTTTCCTGCCTGTTATTGTAGCGATTTCTGCAGCCAGAGTATTCGGATGTAATATCTTCCTCGGCGCAGTAATGGGTCTGATGATGGTTCACGGCGGCCTGCTCAACGCATGGAACGCAGGTAACCCTGACGCGATCAACGCTTTCTTCGGCGTTACAGACGGAAAGATTCCGACCTGGAACCTCTTTGGTAACATTAAGATTGGTGATTATGTACTCGGTTCCATACAGAGGGTTGGTTACCAGGGCCACGTAATCCCGGTTATCATCTCCATCTTCGTCATGGCTCAGATTGAGAAATGGCTGCACAAGCATGTGCCGGAGATGATCGACCTCTTCGTAGTTCCGTTATGTACTGTACTTTCAACAGCATTACTTACCTTCATCGTAATTGGACCGATCTTCTCCAAGCTGGAGACAATCGTTCTTGCAGGTGCCCAGCAGCTGATCACAGTTGGTTTCGGTATCGGTGCACTGGCCATGGGTGCCCTCTACCCGGTAACGGTAGTTATGGGTCTCCACCATATGTACAATGTTATCGAGGCTGGTATGCTGGCAAGTGCTGAGTTCAACAACCTCAACATCTGGATGCCTATCGCATCCGCAGCTAACTTTGCACAGTTTGGTGCCTGTCTTGCAGTTGGTATCAAGTGTGTCAGCAACAAGACAAAGCAGGTAGCCATTCCTTCATCCCTGTCCGCAGCTCTTGGTATCACAGAGCCGGCCATCTTCGGTGTAAACATGCGATTCTTCAAGCCTTTCGTATGTGGTATGATCGGTGGTGCCCTGGGTGCATGGTTTGGTTCCATCACAGGTCTTGGCGCTAAGGCTTACGGTGTTACAGGTATTCCCGGATACCTTACCATCAACAATCCTGTAACTTATACAATCATGCTTGCCATCGCTGGCGGTATCGCTTTCGCTCTTACCTGGGTAATCTGGAAAGAGGACGAGGCTGATATCAAGAAAGAGAAGGAAGCTCAGGCCAAGGCAGCAGCCCAGGCAGCAGCAGAGGCAGCCTTCCAGACTCCTAAGAATTACGTTATGACCTGCAAGGCTGGCAAGGTTCTTGCTCCTACAAACGGTAAGGTTGTTAAGAGAGACGACATCCCGGATCCTACATTTGCTTCTGGCTTACTTGGCGACGGTGTTGGAATCTACTCCGACGACGGAATCGTAGTTGCTCCGTTTGACGGCACTATCAGCTCCGTAGCAGCTTCCAAGCATGCGATTGGTCTCACAGGCCCTGGCGGAATCGAGTTCCTTATCCATGTTGGTGTTGACACCGTTAAGATGGAAGGTGACGGATTCGAGCCTCAGGTAGCTGAGGGCGACGCTGTTAAGGAAGGCGACGTTATCCTTAAGTTCAGCAAGGCTAAGATCGCTGACGCTGGTTACTCAGATTGTGTTGTTTGTCTGATGGCTAACTCCGATATGCAGGAAGACCTTCAGGTAGGAGATAACTTATAATCTGACCATCTCATTTATGTTAATATCAGGTCTGGTTATTTTACAGTTATTCATGTAATGGCTGGTTCCTGATGAGAAAAGTATCATAATATATGAAACAGCCGGCAGGTCCTGTTTAGGACCTGCCGGCTGTTGTATGTAAGCATATTTTTTTATTTGACCCTGTAAATATTGGCGCAGGTATAAAGGCCCTGGTAATGGGAGGCGATCATAAGATGGATCCTGCCCTGCAGGTCCACGTTGATACCTTCAGGCTCCCGGTGGCTGAGGCCGGAGGCTCCGCTGATGGTCCGGATAGACATGCTTTTCGTATAGATATTGTAGGTCCTGACCCTGATGGGATAATAAGTCTGGCCAAGTTCCCTGCATTCCTCCTGACTGGGACCGCCCTCCACGGTATAGAGGAGACCTCCCTGGATGGCGAAGCCCTGGAAGGTTCCGAAATCATTGGAGATCCGAAAGCTTTTGATCACCTTTTTGGGTTTGATCTTACGACCCTGGTAGAGTCTGTAGTACTGGAACTGGACCCTGCTGCCCCGCATGATTCTCACACAGAGAAAGTTACCGTCAGGACTGATGGCCGGGCAAAGGTTACTGCCATAGGAACCCTTGCCGGAAATCCTGATCTTATAGCGGATGGGCCCGTGTTTTTTCAAAGTTTTACCAGGCTGGAAGGTGAAGCAGGATAGGGAAGTAGGTCCTCCTTTGGAGGAGGAGTAGTCACTACCGATCCAGAGATAAGTGACCCCGTTTCTGCGGGCGCAGGCCAGGGTAGTACCGTGACCAAACTTCTTCAGGGTCATGTAATCTTCAGAATAGCTGCCATCTGCCCGGTAAAGAACCCGGGTCAGGCGGAGGGAATTCTTCCATGACCCATAGCTGGCCAGGTTGGTCAGATAATAGTAATAGATACCATCGGTCGTCCAGCCCTGGGGCAGCCTGGCAGTGGCCAGACGGGTTGCCGGATGAACCAGCTCCAGATCAGAACCGTCTGGCTCTGCCGGAGTGGTAGCAGAGATCATCTTCTGCAGGTCCGGCGTCAGCACAGCCATCCGGATATTATTCTTTTTAGATATCTTCCTTACCGCCTTTGCCTGGCCGGTCAGCGGCAGGACCGCCGCAGCCAGAAGAAGGGTAAATAGGCCGATTTTTAATCTTCCAAGTCGTTTTTTCATAGCATTCTCCCTTGTGTTCAGGACAGATTATCCTTAAAAATCCGTCCCATGCTGTTTAAAGTGATTGAGTATCAGAGCGGACCGGTCTTATCACAAGGTCATATTTAATAGGACCCAGCTGTCATCAGACCATGACATAAGGACCAGTTTTCATTATGGACCCGCTAAGCTTCTATAAATGATTTCTATAAATCATATAAGAAATCATACAAGCTAACCATATATATAATATTATAGA
>CAMOZD010000142.1 GCA_946630645.1 uncultured Lachnospiraceae bacterium | reverse complement strand
CCGACACGATGGGCTCCTCCATGTATTCGATGGTGGAGGGGTCCGGCAGGTTGGTGGGATTGGTCAGGTCAAAACTGGTCCCGTCTGTAAGATGGACCTTGTAAATAACACTGGGGGCTGTGGTAACCAGGTCCAGGCCGTACTCTCTTTCCAGTCTCTCCTGGATGATCTCCAGGTGCAGCAGGCCCAGAAAACCACAGCGGAAGCCGAAGCCAAGGGCTACGGAGGTCTCCGGCTCATACTGGAGGGCCGCATCATTAAGCTGCAGCTTCTCCAGGGCGTCTCTCAGGTCAGGATAACGGGCTCCATCTGCCGGATATACACCGCAGAAGACCATGGAAAGGACCTTCTTGTAGCCGGGCAGAGGCTTGGCACAGGGATTGTCGGCATCCGTCACCGTGTCGCCAACCCGGGTGTCCTTGACATTTTTTAAGCTGGCAGTAATGTAGCCAACCATGCCTGCCGTCAGTTCCTCGCAGGGGAAGAACTGGCCGGCTCCAAAGGTGCCCACTTCCACTACCTCGGCAGTGGCTCCTGTGGCCATCATCTTCATATTGGTTCCCTTGTGAATCCTGCCCTCTTTAATCCTGGCAAAAACGATTACTCCCTTGTAGGAATCGTAAAGGCTGTCAAAAATCAGAGCCTGAAGGGGATTGTCGGGACTGCCGCCGGGAGCAGGAATCTTCTCCACGATCTGCTCAAGAACCTGGTCAATGTTGATTCCGTTCTTGGCTGAGATCCTGGGAGCATCCTCTGCCTCGATTCCAATCACATCCTCAATCTCTTCCACAACCCGGTCAGGATCGGCACTGGGCAGGTCGATCTTATTGATGACCGGCATGATCTCCAGATTATGGTCCAGGGCCAGATATACATTGGCCAGGGTCTGGGCCTCGATACCCTGGGCGGCATCCACTACCAGAATGGCCCCCTCGCAGGCTGCCAGGCTCCGGCTCACCTCATAATTAAAATCGACATGGCCGGGGGTATCAATCAGATTGAAAATGTACTCCTGGCCATCCTTGGCGTGATAGATGATACGCACGGCCTGGGACTTAATGGTTATCCCACGCTCTCTCTCCAGGTCCATATTGTCAAGGACCTGGTCCTGCATCTCCCGGTCCGTCAGCAGGCCGGTCTCCTGTATAATACGGTCTGCCAGGGTTGATTTCCCATGGTCAATATGGGCAATGATGCAAAAATTCCTTATCCTGCTCTGATCTATATCTGCCAAAACATTTCCTCCAACTATCTGTTTCTACTAATCAATGTATGCTTGTTAATATATCCGTTATTGTGTGCACTGTTACTGCATGTCTGTTAATGTATTCTTGTCAGCATACCCATATATCTGTTATCTTATCAACATGATCTGCTTTCTGCTTCCCTTGTCAGGCGAAGAGAGAGTAAATGTTTTCCCTCCGTCAGCAGACCCGGCACCGGAAATTCAATCTATTAAAATATATAACGGATGAAGGTGAAGATGTAAAGTAAAAATTGAAAAATAAGAGCCTTGACAGCCCTGGTTTTTTTTAATATTTCCTGATTTTCCTCCACTTAGCTCTTGACAAACCAATTCTCCGTTAATAAAATAGTAGAGTATGTGCACGTCAGCTTGTCCGTGTCCGACCTGACGAGCCACCTTTGCAGTAATTTGATTTGCGGTTCAAATCGCTGCGGCACATGACAGCAGGTGCTGTTGATTAAAATCAATGAATATTTTATGGAGGTGTACAGATTGGCTAATATCAAATCTGCAAAAAAAAGAATCCTTGTAATCGAGAAAAAGACTTTAAGAAATAAGTCCACAAAGTCCAGAGTAAAGACTACGATCAAGAAGGTTGAAGCTGCCATCGCCAACAACGATAAGGCTGCTGCAGAGACCGCTTTAAGGAATGCGATCTCCGAACTCAACAAGGCTGCTTCCAAGGGAATCTATCATAAGAACACAGTTTCCAGAAAGATCTCCCGTATGACAAAAGCTGTCAACAAGCTTGCCTAGTCTTCTTTAATTTAAAGATACAAAACATAGAACCCGACAGGAGCGGCTGCCTGCCGGGTTTTTTTTGCCTGCGGCCATCTCAGCTTCTTTCCATCAGGCCGGCGATCATGGTCTCCACTCCCAGCTGGTCTGTGATCCGGCCGGTCTTGATATCGGTCTCTGTAGCCAGGCAGGTCTCCACGCAGGCTGCCAGGGTCCGGCCTGTGTATCCCTGCAGCTGCTGTTCATAGCGGCCCAGGAAAAACTTAGGGATGCCGGCAGTCTGGGCAATCTCGTCAGCCATACGGTGGCAGGCCCTCATATCATAAATAATCTGAAGGATCCGGTACTGTCTCAGCACCATATAGAGGATCCGCATGGGGGCTTCCTTAAGCAGGATCAGGTCCCTGTAGCAGCCCAGGGCAGTCTTTTTGTCAGCCCGGGCTATGGCGGCCACCATGTCAAAAATCTTATTTTCCAGCTCAGGAGAGATGACTGCGTCAATGTCGGCCCGGTCTATGGCAGGCCGGTCACCGGGATAGGCGATCAGCTTATCGGTCTCATTTTTAAGCTGGAACATATCTCCCCCGGTCACACTGACCAGGTAGCGGGCATCCTGCTCCCGGATCTGCTTGCCGCCCCTCTTCAAAAGCTGGGCCGTGAAACGGATCAGGGTGGCCTCCTTGTTGTTCTTCTTTAAAAACTCGCGGATACAGCCGTTCTTTTTAATCCATTTGTAGGCCCTGGACCTCTTGTCCACCTCTTCTTCACAGATCAGAAGCACCGTGGTATCGGCCACCGCTTCCATGAGAGCAATCAAATCATCCTTTCCGGTCTTCATCACCTTGGTCCGGTCCAGGATAATCAGCCTTTTTTCACTGAAAAAGGGCATGGTCTGGGCCGTATCCCTGATCTCTGTCAGATTGGGCCGCTCCTCCTTGTACTCCTGGAAATTCATAGTATCGCCTTCCCTGACCAAAGCTCGTTTAAGCAGCAGTTTGCCCTGAAGAAGCTGGTAGGGTTCATCTCCTGTCAGCAGGTAGACTCTGGCGAAGCTATTATATTTTATGTGTTTCTGCAGCTCTTTCATAGCAGTCTTCACTCTTCCTCTTCTTCTGTTCCCACCAGGATATAACCGCCTGATTTCTTTCTGCCACTGAAATAGCAGGCCTCCGACTCCTCATCTTTGCAGGGAAAGAGCAGGGGAATCATCTGGTCCACAGTGGAGAAACGAATCCGTCCGCTGCCTCCCGGTTCCCCGATAATCACTTCCTCCTCATCCGTAAGTCCCAGGAAGGTTATGGTATGATAGCCTACACTCCCCTTATGCTTTTTCTCATTTCTGTTGATACTGGAGAAGAGGACAATTACCGGCTTTCCCGCCTTCAGGTGGTCAGTGATTTCCCTGACAGCCTCCTGGTCCTCAAAGCTTCTGACATATTTATGGGCTACGCCATAATAGTCCAGAAGCCGGCTTACCCCATAGAGGGAAAGGGGCATCTGCTTTTCAAATTTTTTGGAGTAATTCTTCTCCCATTTCTCCTGGCCGAATACTTCTTTTTCCACCGATTCCACCAGCTGGGCAGGCTCCAGCTTCCGGCCGGTATAGGCACCGATTATGGAGGCAGCGGAACAGGTGGCACAGCCATGACCGGCAATATAGGGAGAATAAAGGTCCGTCTCATTAGTACCTCCCTGCCGGTATACCGTGTAGGTCCTGCTGCCTTCCTCCTGATTGATGGTCACCTCCACCTGGTCATAATCGGTATCCGCCGGCAGACTGTCTCTGCTTGTAAAGACCGGCGTACTGGCAGAAACCGGCTCAGGAGCCAGCAGGGCCAAAAGAATCAGTATGGCAGGTAGAATCATTATTTTTTTCATAAGCCCCTCCTTCCTCTTAAGTGCATTCATTCAAACCCTTCCTTCCGTCATCTGTGATCGGACAGACTATCAGGGGATATGCCCTTGTAAATTAAGAAAACCACTGCCCCCGCCGGCCCCCTGATGGAGCCGGCGGCATTGCAGTGGCTGGTCTTCTCAAAATATTAATTATTCCTGTTTCCCAGGATGGAAAGAATCCTGACAAAGAGATTAGCTATGTCCAGATAAATATCTATGGCAGAGTCAATGGCATTATCAAGGGTTCTGGGATAGAGCTGGGCCTTCTGGATATCATAACCAATGTAGAGACTGAAGATCGCCGCAAATATATAGGCACTCCAATTAGTACCCCCAAAGAAAAAGAAGGCTATAAGTTCAACCACAAGCATACCAAGCAAAGCCGCGAAAAGGAAGCCGCCCATCTTAAGGAAGAGACGGGGAAGCAGGCAGCTTAATCCCACTATTACCAGGGTGATACCCAGGGTATACATAAAGGCGTCCACTACAATCTCATTACCTATACCGCCATAACCCTGGACCAGAATGGCGATCATAATACCCAGGGGCAGCACAATCATATTATAGCCCAGAAAGCTAATCAGGGGATTGTGTGACTTCA
>CAMOZD010000141.1 GCA_946630645.1 uncultured Lachnospiraceae bacterium | reverse complement strand
TCGGCGGCTGTCAGTGATGCTTTCCGTTACAGCAAGCTGGTGCTGGCAACCACTACCTACAATGGAAGTATCTATCCCTTCATGCATGACTATATCAACAGACTGGTAGAGCACAAGTACCAGAAGCGTACAGTTGCTCTCATAGAAAATGGTTCCTGGGCTCCCCAGGCCTACAAACTGATGAAGCAGCTCTTAAGTAAATGTGAAAATATTACTTATACGGAGAATAACGTTCACATCGATTCTGCTCTTGATGAAAAGAATTATGAAGAGATTGAGATGGTGTCCTATGAACTCTGTAAAGAGTACCTGGATGCGGCAGCCAAACCTTCCGCTATTTCTAAAACAGATCCTCTTTATACTGACGGTTATGGGATCTATACGGTGACGGCCAAGGACGGGGACAAGGATGCAGGCTGCACTTGTAATTCTGTGATGATGAATGAGGATGGCCTGATGGAAGTAACCATCAACAAGATCAGCTATACTCACGATGTGATCCTGGCCACCAGGAAGCTGAATCTGGGCCGGCTCACGGTAAAGGCTCCCTATGACCTGCTCAAGACCTTTGGCCAGAAGACCGGCCGCAAGGTAGATAAGTTCGCTCAGTGGCCCGCCAAAAGGGCAGAAAATGGCATCGTCTATCTGGCCGATTACCTGAATGCCCTCATTATGCTGGAGGTTGAAGCGACGGAGGACCTGGGTGCCTACACCAAGTTTATCTGTAAGGTTCTTGATTCCTGCACCATATCCACAGATGAGACCATGACTTACTGTTATTACCAGGAGCAGGTAAAGCCTGCCCCGGCAGAAGGAGAAGCCGGCAAGCCGGCAGGCTATGTCTGTGAAATCTGCGGCTATATCTATGAAGATGATGAGCTGCCGGCAGACTTTACCTGTCCGATCTGTAAAGCACCGGCATCCAAATTTAAACCCTTGTAATCAAGTGCGTCAATGGGACATGCTTCCATAATACAATACTTAAAAAAACCTGCAGGACCTGGTTTTTATCAGGCCCTGCAGGGTTTTTTGTTTTGTCTGAAAGCTTTCTCTCTAACGGCTTTCTCCGGCATGGGGGATGTTAGTGTACTTAACGATATCCGGATTCAGGGTTACCAGGTCATCCACGCTGAGATCGTGAACGGAGGTGTGGCCGGTAATCCTGGCGAACATGCGGAGCTCTTCCGTGGAAACATTCAGGAAGTTAGCTACTCTCTGGGCGGATGCATCCACCTTGAGGCGTTTGCGCAGGTCTGGATCCTGGGTGGCGATACCCACAGGACAGTTGCCGCTGCCGCAGATCCTGTACTGCTGGCAGGCAGCTGCGATCAGGGCTGCAGAAGCGATGGCCACTGCGTCAGCTCCCATGGCCAGTGCCTTGGCGAAATCAGAGGAAACCCGGAGGCCGCCGGTGATTACCAGGGAGATATCTGACCCTACGGAATCCAGGTATTTCCTGGCCCTGTGCAGGGCAAATATAGTAGGAATGGTGGTGGATTCACGAAGGAAGTAGGGGCTTGATCCAGTTGCGCCGCCCCGGCCGTCGATGGTGATAAAGTCGGGACCTGCAAATACGGCATGCTCCATATCCTGTTCGATCTTGCCGGCAGAAAGCTTGATACCGATAGGCCGGCCGCCGGAACATTTTCTAAGCATGTCTACCATGTCCTTGAGGTCTTCCTTGGAATTGATTTCCGGGAACTTGCTGGGACTCTGGATATCCTCTCCCACCTTCTTGCCTCTCAGTTTGGCAATCTGCTCTGTTACCTTTTCTCCTGGCAGGTGGCCGCCCATACCGGGCTTGGTGCCCTGGCCGATCTTGATTTCGATGGCATCGGCCCTTCTCAGGTTCTCATCCGTTACACTGTATTTGTTAGGAATGTATTCAAAAATATACTTGTAAGCATTATCTCTTTCTGCGGGAAGGATACCACCTTCGCCGCTGCACATGGCCGTCTTGGCCATGGCTGAGCCTCTGGCCAGGGCTGTCTTGATCTCCTCAGAGAGAGCTCCGAAGGACATATGGGAAATGTAAATCGGACTCTGCAGGATCATAGGCTTTTTGGCATGCTTGCCGATGACAGTCACTGTGTCCACCGGATCCCCATCGTTTAATGGCGGCGGATTCAGCTGGGCTCCCATAAAGAGAATGTCATCCCAGCCGGGCATGGGCATAAGGGTTCCCATGGCGGCATGGATGCTGTGGCCTGTGACAGCGATCTCATGGATTTCACTCATAAACCGGGCTGTCGGGTCCTCCCTGGCAAAGGTGGGATCGTAGGCCAGGTCTCCCTCGGCCACAGGCTTCTGCATGGGGCAGCCGCCCCCTGCCGGTTCGCCGGAAACCAGTGTGAACTTGGATATGGGCTGCTTGCAGACCGGACATCCGTCTAATTCGCTTAAAGGTTTGCCTTCTTTTTCTTCATCATAGATATAACCACAAATGCTACATGAATATACAGCCATATTTATCTCCTCCAATAATAATATTTTAACCCTGTTCCTCAATAGTCTGATGCTGCATATAATCTGCCTATTATCCTTAGTATATCCTTAAAATTAAACCTGCTTTAGGAATATTCAAGTCATGATTTAGCAAATTATCGTCTGACCTTTTTGCCTGTTTTTTCTCATTAGAAAGTAGTCATGCCATTGGCTTTTCCAGCCTGCAAAATGGGAGAGCCCATTTGGAGAATTAGGAATATACAGGATTGAGATTATACAGGTTTAATATTATACAGGATTGAAATGAGGAAAGGCTGTAGCAGGAAGCAGGGAAGTTTTTGAAAAAAACAGGGAAGGATACTTTGAAACAGGGCTTGGCAGGAAGAGATCAAAGCTATGAACCAGGCCGTGGCAGGAAGAGGTGGAAGTTCTAAAATTATTTATTTAGAATTAGGAATCTATGCTATACTATATGATGTTAGAAGAAACTAATTATAGTACGTATTGACGAATTCCCTATAAGGTCATGATGACCAGGCAGGGGATTCCTTGAGTACAGCCGTCCTCCAGAAAAATTTTGAGACCGGGATGGCAGGACATTTCACAGGGAGAGCATAAAGATAAAATGACGAAAGGGAGTGAAAAATATGGCAAAGACAGCAGAAGAGTATAAAGCCCTGTCCATTAAAGAGTTTACCAAAGCGGCAAGAAGATATGAGACCGACCGGGCAGGAATCTACAAGATGTGCCGGAAGGATTATCCGCCTATTCTGGAGGAGATAAAGAAAGAGAATTTTGATAGTCTTCTCGATGCAGGCTGCGGAACGGCTCCCATGCTGTCTCTCCTGACAGAGCGGTATCCGGATAAGCATTATACAGGCATCGATATTACTCCGGAGATGATTCATAAGGCCAGGGCCAAAAAGCTGCCCAATACCAGTTTCCTGGTGGGAGACTGTGAGAATCTGCTCCTTGTAATTCCTTGTGGTATGTTTTATGGTATAATCATTAGCAATCCGTATCTTAAAACATTACCAATTAAAATATTAATAAACGGGGATCACCCATTGCCCTTCGCAGATTACTTTCAGCATGTTAACTAAGGGGCTGGCCCCGCAAGGAGGAAGAGCTTATGAAGTTAGGGATTATAGGAACCGGGAAGATTATCCACGAAGCCCTTCCGGCCATGGAGCCGGTAAAAAGCATTGAGAAAACCGCAATCTTTGCCCGTCCCCACAGCAGGGAAAAGGGGGAGAAGCTGGCAGTCAGCTATGGGATTTCAAAAGTGTACACGGATTATCAGCAACTGCTGGCAGAAGCAGACATTGACTGTGTCTACATTGGCCTGGTCAACAGCGCCCATTATTCCTATGCCAGGGAGGCCCTGCTGGCAGGCAGGCATGTGATTCTGGAGAAACCTTTTACCTCCACTGTAGCAGAGGCAGAGGAACTGGCAGCCCTGGCCAGGGAGAAAGGGCTCTTTATCATGGAGGCTGTGACCGTTCTCCACAGCGACCTTTTTGATAAGATGAAGGAAGCGGTGGGCAAGCTGGGACCCATTAAACTGGCTCATGCCAATTATTCCCAGTTCTCCAGCCGTTACACTAATTATAAGGCGGGCAAGGTAGAGCCGGCCTTTGACCCGGACCTGTCCGGTGGTGCCCTCTATGATATCAACCTTTATAACATCCAGTATCTGACGGCCCTCCTGGGCAACCCTCAGAAGGCAGAATATTTCCCCAACCGGGGCTTTAATGGCATTGATACCTCCGGCATCTTGATCATGACCTATCCGGAATTCACTGTGGCATGTACAGGGGCCAAGGATTGTGACGGTCCTTCCGGCATAAGCCTGCAGGGAGAGGATGGCTATATGAAGCTGGATGGTAAGCCTAACGTACCAAACAGCCTTTATCTGGAATATATTGATCCTGACCATCCGGAATTGGTGGAGAGTCCCTCCGGCGGTATGGACCGGGCTAAACTGACTTTCAGCTATGAGGCCCCTGAGGTTCATCATCGTATGACCCGGGAGTTCG
>CAMOZD010000140.1 GCA_946630645.1 uncultured Lachnospiraceae bacterium | reverse complement strand
AAGGAAGTCCCTGAAAGGCCTGCCATCAGGACATATACCTTTGATGACATATACGGAGAAAGCGCTGCCTTCCAGGCGGTGGTGGACAGAGCAAGAAAAGCTGCCGCCAACGATGCCTCCGTATTCATTTACGGTGAGACCGGTACCGGTAAAGAGCAGCCGGTCCCCCGAGGACCTGGCCCGCTGCCGGTCAGACTGCGACCTGGCCAGAACCGTCTACATGGCAGAGATCTACCTGGGTAAGCCCCTGTCCGTGACCGACCTGGAAAGTATATTCTATATCAGTGACCAGCTCTGCTTCTCCCCTGACCTGATGGACTACCTGATCGAGTACTGTGTAGACCGGGGCAAAAAGAGTATCCGCTACATAGAGCGGGTGGCCATCAGCTGGTATGAGAAGGGGATCGGCACTGTGGAGGAAGCCAAGGCAGAAAGCCGCAGCTTCACGGAGAATGTCTATCCGGTCATGAAGGCCTTCGGCCTCTCCGGCCGCAATCCGGGTCCCTCAGAACTCGACTTTATCGAGAACTGGAACCGGATGGGCCTGGGCACCGGCCTGATTATCGAAGCCTGCAGCCGGACCCTGCTTGCCATAAACCAGCCCAGCTTCCGCTATGCCAACCGGATCCTGGAGGAGTGGAAGCGGCAGGGTGTCCGCAGCATCGATGACGTAAAGAAGCTGGACCAGCAGCACATGTCTGCAGTCCGCAGCCGCAAGGAGGACCAGGCGGGAGGCAGCCAGACCGGCGGTCAGGCAGCCACGGCCAACTCCTTCCATAATTTTAATCAGAGACAATATAATTACAGCAGCCTGGAATCTGCCCTGGCTGAGACTAACAGGAGGTCCCGATGATCCTGACAAGCGAACAGCTCAAGCCCATCCTGGATGAATATGACCGGATCCGCACGGAGAATGCCATGATCAGCGCCAGACGCCGCGACCAGGTCTATGAGGAGATTCCGGCCATCCGGGACATTGACGAAGAGATCGCCGGCCGGTCCCTGGCCCGGGCCAGGGAGATGGTTTTTTCCCCGGATGAGAACATCCGCCTGTCCCTCAGGGAGGAGATCAGGGCCCTCTCAGACAAGAAGGCCCGCCTGCTGCTTGACCACCACTATCCGGTAACCTACCTGGATCCCATCTACAGCTGCGAGGCCTGTAAGGATACAGGCTATATCGACGGCAGGCCCTGCTCCTGCCTCCTGCGCAGGATGAAAGAGACCCTCTATGGTAATTCCAACATGGAGGGACTGCTGGGTCAGGCCTCCTTCTCCCGTTTCCGGCTGGATTACTATCCGCAGGAAGCTGGACCGGACGGTCTTTCCCCCCGGGCCAACATGGAGCAGATCTACCATATCTGCAGGGATTATGCGGACCGGTTCCCGGAGGTAGGCTGCAGGAACCTGCTGCTCTACGGGTCTGCCGGCGTAGGCAAGACCTTCCTTTCAGGCTGTATCGCCAGAGAGCTGATCAGCCGTAATTTCCGGGTGATCTACATGACCTCCTACCAGCTCTTTTCCCAGCTGGAGAAGGAGACCTTCGGCAGACGGAAGCAGGAGGAAGAAGCCCTGCCGGCTTACTCTCTGTCTTCCTTCCTGTCCTGTGACCTCCTGATCATCGATGACCTGGGCACGGAGATGAATAATGCCTTCATTAATTCCCGCCTCTTCCTCTGCCTTAATGAGAGGATCCTGCGGAAAAAGGCCACCATCATTAATACCAACCTGTCCTTAGAGCAGGTCAACCGGACCTATTCTGAGCGCATTTTCTCAAGATTGGTGGAGTCTTATATGATCCTCCATCTGACCGGCGATGATATCCGGATTAAAAAAACTTTTTCTTCTCTTGACGGACGTTAACAATGAATGTAATAATAATTTTAGAAATCTGACTTTTTATGCATAGTTTTAGGGCAAATCCTCCGGAAATGTCCGCCAGGCACCTTGTTATTTATCCCGCATGACACTTACATGCTATTCAAAAAAAGGAGATCTAAGCTATGAAACCTGATGACAGTAAGTTTACAACCGTTCCCGTCGGCCGTCTTGGAATTATTGTCCATCCCAGCTGCGAGGCTTTAGGCAAAAGTATTGATTCTTATATTGTTAACTGGCGTAAGCATCGGGACCATGATTATATCGGAGATATTGTCTTTAAGGATTACGGTAGGGATTCCTACCTGATCGACGCCAACTGTCCCCGCTTTGGTACCGGCGAAGCCAAGGGCTTTATCGCCGAATCTGTCCGTGGTGTTGATCTCTACATTATCGCCGATGTACTGAATTACAGTCTCCAGTACAAGGTATGCGGCCATATGAACCATATGTCCCCTGATGATATCTATGCCGACGTGAAGAGACTGATCGGCGCCGCCTCCGGCAAGCCGTCCTCCATCACTGTCATTCTCCCCTTCCTCTATGAGAGCCGCCAGCACCGCAGAAGTGCCCGCGAGTCCATGGACTGTGCTTTCATGCTCCAGGAACTGGTGAACATGGGTGTGGATAATGTCCTTACCTTTGATGCTCATGACCCCCGGGTGCAGAACGCCATCCCCCTGGCAGGCTTTGACAACATCATGCCCATTTACCAGTTTGTCAAGTCCCTGCTCCGGTCCACCGACGACCTGCAGATTGACAAGGACCACATGATGGTAATCAGCCCCGATGAGGGAGCCATGCAGAGAACCATGTATTTCTCCACTGTCCTTGAAGTGGATATCGGTATGTTCTACAAGAGACGTGACTACTCTGTCGTGGTAGACGGCCGTAACCCCATCGTCGCCCATGAGTTCCTGGGTGACTCGGTGGAGAACAAGGACGTGCTGATTATCGACGATATGATCTCCTCTGGAGAGAGTATGCTGGACGTAGCAAAGGAACTGAAGAAGAGGGGAGCCAAGAGAGTATTCTGTATCTCCACCTTCGGTATGTTCACCAACGGTCTTGCCTCCTTTGACAAGGCTTATGCAGACGGCACCATCTACAAGGTAATCACCACCAACTGTACCTACCAGAATCCGGACCTTTTCACCCGGGAATGGTATGTGAGCTGTGATGTCTCCAAGTATATCGCCCTTCTGATTGATAATCTTAACCATAATGCATCCATCAGCCCGACCCTGGATCCCCATGACAGGATCAAGAAGCGTCTGGCTGAGTACGAGAAGTACCATACCATCTTTGAGGATGATACTTCCGCCGACAGCTAAGAAGACCGGAAGTTCTTTCCTTAAGCTCTGGGTCCCAGCCTGGCTGGAAGCTGGCTGGTAATTTTCAGGGAAGCTGACTGGATTTCGTCCGGAACTTTCCGGAACCAGACTGGATTTCGTCCGGAACTTAGCGGGAATCAGTCTGGAATCTGACTGGAACCTAACTGAAATATGTTCATAAAAGCTTAAAAAAGCAGCCCGCCCGGGCCATCAGATTTAACTGCTGGTCCAGAGTCAGGCTGCTTTTTAATCTCCTATATTTCTTATGTTTCCTTTTTTTCTTTTATTCCTTTATTCGTTTATTACTTCTATTTCTTTTTATCTCTATTACTTTCTTTCAGGATTTCTTGCCTTTCTTCTTTTTACAGAGAATCAGAACTCGATGATCTCCTCCCCGCCACCGTCTTCCTCATCGGAATTATCCTCATAATTATCCTGGCCGCTGCCGGAGGAATCCTGGTCTTCTTCCCCATCGCTGTCGTTCCAGTTGCTGTCATCTTCCCCGTCACTATTGTCCCAGCTGTTATCATTCTGACTGTCACTGTCATCATTATTATAGTCATCGCTGCCGGAATCATTGTCATTTCCGTTCTCCTGCTGATAACTGTTGCTGCCGGAATCACTTTCATCCTTGATCTCTTCCTCATTGGATGCATCGCTGCCCTGGTTATAATACTCACTATTCTCCATGTCCTGGAAGGTCTCCTCTTCTCCCTCATCGTAGGCCGGGAACTCGACCCTGGTCAGTCTGGCCGAGGAGTGGACATTGTCCATATAGGTCTTCCAGATCTGGGCTGGATAGCTGCTTCCCTGAAGATTCTCCACAGAGTTGAAAACATCCATACCTACCCAGACAGCCGTGGTGTAATAAGGAGTATAGCCGCAGAGCCAGCCGTCCACATTCTCATTGGTGGTTCCGGTCTTACAGGCGGCAGGCATGTCCACATTGAGCTGGCAGCCGTGGGCAGTTCCCCGGGGGCTGGTCACACAGCTTGCCAGGACATCCGTCATCATCCTGGCCGCATTGACCGTGTAGACCTGTCTGACATCCTGGGTTCCCTCCTCATTGATGATGACCTGGTCCTGGGAGTCTGTGATACTGACAATACAGGTGGGGGTCCGGTAGATCCCGTCATTGGCTATGGCCGCGTAACCGGCCGCCATCTCGACGGTAGAGACTCCGTTGGTAAAGCCGCCGATGGAAGTCGTGTCATATTTATAATCATTGGCCTCCAGACCATTGAAACCCATATCTTCCAGATAGTGGAGGAGGTTGGAA
>CAMOZD010000139.1 GCA_946630645.1 uncultured Lachnospiraceae bacterium | reverse complement strand
TATAACACAAAGTGGTGTTCTCTATTTCTTTTTCCTACAAAAATTTTACGCTAGCATCTGAATTAGCTTTGACAAGCAGGGAGTGGTGTGATAACCTTGTTACAATTCACTGGCAGGCCGTCACGGCAGATCTGCCTATTGAGACAGGAGGCTTTTATGCAGTATATGGATATTCGTTTTCCCCATCTGGGGATTATATTTTCACAGGTGCCCCGCTCCTTTCATATAGGAAGCTTTGAGGTGATGCTCTACGGTCTGGTCATCGCCTGTGCTTTCCTGATGGGTTTCCTGATCGCCCGGCTGGAGGCAGTCCACACGGGCCAGGATCCGGAGCTTTACCTGGATTTTTTTCTGTCCATGATGATCCCGGCCATCGTCGGGGCCAGACTCTACTATGTAATCTTTTCCTGGGATTATTATAAGGATCACCTGGCTGAGATTATCAATGTCAGACAGGGAGGCCTGGGCATCGTGGGAGGGGTGGCCGCCTCGGCCCTGACCCTCTTCATATTCTGCCGGATCAGAAAGAAGAACCCCCTGCTGCTTATGGATACCCTTTCCATGGGCCTTCTTTTTGGCCAGATTCTGGGGCGATGGGGCAACTTCTTTAACAGGGAGGCCTTTGGCGGATACACGGACGGTCCCCTGGCCATGCAGATTCCCCTGGGCTATTTTGAGCAGACAGGCCGGGTCAGTGAGCTTAGGGGCACGGGAATCCTTGACCATCTGGTTTCCTTGCAGGTGGGAGGGGAAAGCCTTTCTTATATCCAGGTGCACCCTACCTTCCTCTATGAGGGACTCTGGAACCTGCTGGTCCTTGTCTTTATTTTCTTTTACAGAAAGCATAAAAAAGCTGACGGAGAGCTGATTGCCATTTATTTCATCGGCTACGGGACCGGCCGTTTTATGATCGAGAGTCTCAGGGTAGACCAGCTGCTGATCGGCCATACATCCATACCGGCTACCCAGGTGGTCTGTGTCCTCATCATCCTGCTGGGGGCGGGCATCATCTATTTCGGAAGGAAGAAGGTGGCAGCGGATAAAAAGGTCTCCTGACCAGATGGCAGCCGGGCCTTCACCCCGGCCCTGGAGCCTCTTGTGGCAGCTTCCTGCCGGAACCCGGCCGGCCTTCCTCTTCCCTTGTTTTTACAGAGGGCAGAAGGGATAATGGTTGGATTGCAGTCTTGCTAATCCATGGATAGTATGCTATAATGCGGTCGTTCATTATTGCCTTATGTTTACAGTTATTAAGGGCCGCCTGAGGGCAGTCCGCACTTGGAGGGAATCATGTTACGTTTCTGGAAAGACCTCAAGGGTCATTACCGGTATGCCATCTTTTCTGCGAAGGCATCGCTGAAATCTGAGGTCGCAAGTTCCTATCTGAACTGGATATGGTGGATCCTGGAGCCTTTTTGCTTCATGTTGATTTACGCTTTTATTTTTGGTACGGTCTTCAATGCCAAAGAGCCCCATTTCGGCGTCTTCATTTTTATTGGTCTGACAGCCTGGAATTTTTTTTCCCGCTGTGTGACCCAGAGTGTTAAGATACTCAGGGCTAATAAGTCGATTGTTACCAAGGTTTATATTCCAAAGTTTGTCCTGCTGATATCCAGGATGTTTTTCAACGGATACAAGATGTTATTTTCCCTGGGAATCATTGCGGTCATGCTGATATTTTACAGGATTCCTGTATCAATCAACGTGATCTATATTCCCCTGGTATTTGTCGTACAGTGTGTTTTCACCTTTGCCTGTATGACCTTTCTCATGCATTACGGAGTCTTTATACAGGACCTGGAGAATGTGACAGATATCGTTCTGCGTATGCTCATGTACCTGTCCGGTATTTTTTATAATCTGGAGACCAGGATGCCAGGCCGCACCGGCACTATTCTGGCCAAGATTAATCCCATGGCCCTGATTCTCACCAGCTACAGAAAGTGTCTGATCTATGCCCAGACCCCTGATATCAAGTGGCTGGTCATATGGCTGCTGGTCAGTGTGGTCTTCGCCTCTCTCGGTATGAGAATCATTTATAAGAATGAGAACAGCTACGTCAAAGTAATCTAGAGGTGATTATTATGGAAGAGCAGAAAAGTGCAATCAGTGTGAGAAACGTCTGTATTGATTACAGAACGATCACAGCCGGCTCGATTAAGCAGAATTTTTTCAAAATAAAAAAAGTCAAGCAGGAGATTTTTCATGCGGTTAAGAATGTATCCTTTGAAGTTCCGGAGGGACAGATTCTGGGTATCACCGGCAAGAACGGCAGTGGTAAATCAACCATGCTCCGGGCCATCGCCGGAATCTTTTCGGCAGACAGCGGGGAGATAGACCTTCACGGTCATTCCATCTCTCTTCTTTCCATCGGCGTCGGTTTTGACAAGGAGCTGAGCGGCAGGGAGAATATCATCCTCTCGGGTATGCTGCTGGGCTTCACCCGCAAGGAGATTATGGCAAAGATGCAGGATATTATCGAGTTCGCCGGTATTGACGACTTCATCGACAAGCCTGTAAGAACCTACTCCAGCGGTATGTATTCCAAGCTTGCTTTCTCCATCACCGCCATCCTTGAGACAGAGATCATGCTCATCGATGAGGTGCTCAGTGTCGGTGACCAGAAGTTCAAAAAGAAGAGTTTTGGAAAGATGCAGGAGTTGATCTCCAAGAAGGACCGGACGGTAGTGATCGTCTCCCACAGTATCTCCACCCTGAATGCCCTTTGTGACCAGATTCTCTGGCTTCATGACGGAGAGATCGTCATGCTTGATAAACCGGAAGTTGTCATGCCGGTTTATGAGGACTTTATGAGATAGTTAAGCAGGAGATTTCATAAATTTAAGATATTGTATTTTCGCGGGTAAGCGGAACAAGATTAAAAATGTTCCGTTTGCCCGCTTTTTTTATGGATTTAGGATCATCTATCCACAAAATTCATAATTTGGAGGTTGCATTAGACCATATCATGCGATAAAATATTGGCAAGTAGAAAAAAGTGGTGATTTGTGCCATTTTGTAGTGAGAATATCCATACAAGGGGTATTTAAGGACAGAAGCAAGGTTTTACAGGAGACAGGAGGTGAGATCAGTGTTCCAGGGTGAATATAACAAAGGACTCGACGCTAAAGGAAGGCTGATCCTGCCCGTAAAGTTCCGGGAGGAACTGGGACCTCGCTTTATCCTGACCAAGGGCCTTGACGGCTGTCTTTTTATCTATTCTCCCCAATCCTGGGAAGGGTTCTCTGCCAGACTGCAGAGCCTGAACACATCCTCAAAGGATGCCAGGAGGCTGGTCCGTTACTTTATCGGCAGCTCTGTGGAGTGCGAAGCAGACAAGCAGGGCAGGTTCCTGATTCCACCCGCCCTCAGAGATTTTGCCGGTATCGAGAAGGAGACTACCGTCCTGGGACTGACAGACCGCATCGAAATCTGGGCGACAGACAAGTACAGATCTTATCTGGAGAATGACGAATCATCCATAGAGGATATCGCAGGAAGTCTGGAGTTTTAGGAGTATGGGACCGGTGTGATGACCGGGACAGACCACGGTCAGGACAGGAGACTAAGATGGAATTTGCTCATGAACCAATCATGCTGGAGGAGGTCATTGACTCACTGAAGATCAGGCCTGACGGCATATATGTAGATGGTACCCTGGGAGGGGCAGGTCACTCCAGGAGAATCGCAGACCGGCTGGGTGACCGGGGCCTGCTCATCGGGATCGACCAGGACGGGGACGCCATAGACGCTGCCTCAGCCAGGCTGGCCGGATATGGGGATAAAGTCAGGATTGTACGGAGCAATTACGCGGCTATGAGATCCGTACTATCAGAGATGCATATCAGCCATGTAAACGGTATCCTCCTGGACCTGGGAGTATCCTCCTACCAGCTGGATAATGCTGACAGGGGATTCAGCTACAGGGAAGACGCCCCCCTGGACATGCGTATGGACCAGAGGACGGCCAGGACAGCCAGGGACATCGTCAATGACTACAGTGAGAAAGAGCTCTACTACATGATCCGCAATTACGGCGAGGATAAGTTTGCCAGGAATATCGCCAAGCATATTGCGGCCAGAAGGAAGGACAAGCCTGTCGAGACCACCGGGGAGCTGACGGAGATCATCAAGGCGGCGATTCCTGCCAAGGTCAGGGCCAGAGGCGGCCACCCGGCCAAAAAGACCTTCCAGGCCATCCGGATTGAACTCAATCAGGAACTGAATGTCCTGAAAGATAATCTGGCAGATATGATCGAACTTTTAGAGGATGGAGGCAGGATCAGCGTGATTACCTTCCATTCCCTGGAGGACCGGATCGTAAAAAATATTTTCCGGACCAGTGAGAATCCCTGTATATGCCCTCCGGAATTCCCGGTCTGCACCTGCGGCAGAGTGTCCCGGGGCAGAGTGATCACCAGGAAGCCTATCCTGCCTTCCCCGGAAGAGCTGGAAAGGAATCCCAGGGCTAAAAGTGCCAAGCTCCGTGTTTTTG
>CAMOZD010000138.1 GCA_946630645.1 uncultured Lachnospiraceae bacterium | reverse complement strand
TTTGATCAACTGCTAGCTCTTAATTAATTGCAGGCTTTTCTTTTATAAGCAATTATTTTCCTTGGTACTAGTTCTTTGCAGTCACAGCGGATTGCTATTCACTGGTCACCAGATCGGCGTAGGCACCGCCTTTTTTCATCAAATCTTCATGGCGGCCTCTCTCCACCACCCTGCCCTGGTCCATAACCAGGATCTCATCGCAGTCCCTCACTGTGGACAGCCGGTGGGCAATGATCATACAGGTGATGCCCCGGTCTCTGATGGCATTGACCAGTTCGTATTCCGTCCTGGCATCCAGGGCGGAAGTAGCCTCATCCAAAATGATAATGGTGGGGTCCTGGGCCAGGACCCGGGCGATCTCCAGTCTTTGTCTCTGGCCGCCGGAAAGGTTTTTCCCTCCATTGGTCAGTCTGTGCCGGTAGCCCCCCGGAAGAGCCATGATATCCTCATGGATCTGGGCATCCCTGGCTGCCAGAATCATCTCAAAATCCTGAATGCTTTCATCCCACATTTTTATATTATTGGCCACCGTGTCCGAAAACAGGATAATGTCCTGGTCCACTACGGCCAGGGACCCTGTCAGCACATCCCGGGGATAGGCGACAGGGGCTTTCCCGTCAAAAAGAATCTCACCGCTCCAGGGCTGGTAAAGGCCCGATAAGAGACGGGAGATGGTAGACTTGCCACAACCGGAGGGGCCCACCAGGGCAACCCTCTGCCCACTTTTCAAAGACAGGGAAAAATCTTCAATCAAAGGAGGCGCCAGGCGGGAATAACCAAAGCTGATATGTTTAAGCTCCACATTTCCCCCCAGCTTCTTTAATTCTGCATTCACCGGCAGGCCTCCGGTCCTGATTGTGCTTTCAGCCAGTCTCTCAGCCACCGTCTTATTCCCGGCCACTTTGTCAGCCACAGTTTTATCCCCGGCCAGTCTGTCAGCCACAGCCTCATTCCCGGCCACTTTGTCAACCACATTTTTATTCCCGGCTAATCTCTCAGCCACCGTCTTATTCCCGGCCGGTTTACCAGAGAAGACAGGATCCTCGGGATAGTCCATGACATCTTCCACCCGCTCCATCTGGGTCCGCATCTCCTGGATGGTCTGGCCGGCCTCCACCATGGTCATGGCCGGCTCCATAAAAGAAGTCAGGAAGCCCTGGAACATGAGAACCGCTCCCAGACTGAACCGGCCCTTCATGGTCAGCAGAATTCCTAAAATAAGGACCGTGTAATTGGCCAGCATGGCCAGAAAGGCCGGGATGGCTCCCAGGATCTGATTGGTCCTTTCCCCCCTGACCACTGCGGCATTTACGGAGGCCTGATAACCGGCCCATTTCTGGAAAAAGCCATTTTCGGCACCGCTGGCCTTGATGGTCTCAATCATGCTGATTCCTGTGACTGTCGCGGCATCCAGCTTGCCGGCATCCCTCATCTGTACCCGGGTAATATTGATCCTCTTTTTTGAGATGACAGCAGACAGGACCATATTAAGCAGCAAGGCTGTCAGACCCACGGCCGTCAGGAGCAGACTCTGACGGATCATCAGCAACAGGTAAAAGACCATCATAGCTGTATTTAAAAGCAAGGGGGCAAAGGTATTCACCAGGGTGCCCGCTATCTCTGCATTGAGCTCCAGCCTGGACTGGATGTCCCCGGCCAGCCTCTGGGAAAAAAATTCCATGGGAAGATGGAGAACCTTCCACATATAACTGCTGCTGCCCACCACAGCCATCTTTCCGTTGATTTTGAGTGAATAGATGGCCCGGGCCCAGGCTGCCATCAGCTGAAGGACCGCCAGCAAAATCAAAAGATAGATAAATGGATAGAGCCAGTCCCCGTTGAGGCCGGACAAAATCCTGTCCATAAAAATCCTGGAATTCACCGAATTAACTATGCCAAAAAGGTAGGAAATTGCCGTGACCAGCATCACAAAAACCACTGCCGCCCCAGCCCCGGCCAGTCTTTTCATGGCAAAGGCCAGGGTGCTTTTTGGTCTTCCTTCTGGCTCAAAGTTCTCAGAGGGAACAGGAATCAGGGTTACACCGGTAAAAGACCGGTCAAACTCTTCCCAGGTCACTTTCAGGGCTCCACGGGCCGGATCATTGAGGTAGACCTTATTCCCCTTAAAGCCATCAAGGACCAGAAAATGATTCATATTCCAGTGGATGATGCAGGGGAACCGGCCGCCCTCTCTCAATTCTTCGGGACTCATCCGGTAAGCTTCCACATCAAAGCCGTAGTTCTCTGCGGCCAGGTAAATATTCTTTGCATTGGACCCGTCACGGGAGACCCCGCAGTCGGTCCTCACCTGCTCCAGAGGAACCCATTTTCCATAGTAGGCCATAACCATGGCCAGGGAGGCGGCTCCACATTCCAGAGCCTCCAGCTGCATAATCACAGGGACCCTGGCAACCCCCTTAGTCAGAGGCATGTTCTTCTTCTTTCCCATAAGCCGGTCACCTGCTTTCCAGGAGGAAGCTGATGGGATGAACCTCTTCAAGGATGATCTCTCCACTGTAAGCTCCGTCAGGCAGGGCCACCTCTGCAAAGGCTATGGTTCTTCCATACTCATCCTGGTCCACCGAAGCTATGGTGTATTCGTTGGAGTCAATCCGCAGGGGCATGCCAGCCTCCACGGATCCCGGACCACTAACGTAGATCCGGGCCCTGTAATCTTCTACCACAAGCTGGGCGGGTGCTTTTGTCTCCAGGGTTCCCACCGTCGACCAGGCCATCAGGCCTGCCAGCAGTACGAGGACTGCAAGCAGCAACATCCAGACTCCCGGATTGGTCACCCGGAGATAGTCTGTCAGCTGGTCCGGCGAAGAGATTCTGTCCATAGTCTCCTTACGGAATATGGTCTGTTGGTTATTTTCTTCCATCATTTTCTCCCTTATATCAGGAAAGCTGTTAATTCCAGAGGTCATCAGTCCACATTTTCCCTGACAGGAATTTCTGTAAACTGTGCCTTACGCTATTTTCACAGCTTTATCCATAACTTTTATCACTATGTACTTTATCACTCTACAGACCCCAAAAACAACCTCTTTCATTATATTTCCGGGAAAATGCTGAAATTTAGACAGAGTCTGCCTGCGGCCTCCCCGCCGGAGGTGGTCATGGCAGCGACATTGGAGACTGGAAAAACCCCAGGAATTAAAAAACCTGCGGGTTGAAGCTGAAATAAACCCAAAACACATCTCACATTTTGGATTCATTTCAACCTCCCGCAGGTCATAAAACCAATTCATATAATTACAGGTCCCGGCAGATCTCCTTCATGTTATCAGCAATGATATCCAGAGACTTGTACATGTGGGACCTCATCTCCTCAGAAAGGCCCTGGCCGGCCGCCTTCAAGGCTTCATTGGCCTTTTGCCGGATCTGGTCTGCCAGCTGCTGGCCCTTATCCGTCAGCCGGATAGGAGCCCGGTAACGGCTGGTCCCATGGGGCTCTACCAGACCCTTTTTCTGAAATGTCGAAATAGCCCTGGAAATATCAGCCTTGTCTCTCCCTGCCATCTCTGCCAGCCGGGCTGACGTAATCTCCTGACCCTCTTCGGCTCCCGCCAGAATCACCAGATAGAGGGCATAGGCCCCCTTCATACCAAGCTGTCTCATCCCATCAGTAGCAATCTTGTTCCAGTAATGAGTGATGCTGAACACTGAAAGGGTAAAATGTTCAAACCTATCCATTTTGCTGCCTTCTCCTCTCTTCTGTCTTCTCCATATCTGTCACTGTCTGCTCTTTTTTGCTATCTGCTGCCGTCAGTTCTTTTTGCAGTTCCTGCCGCCTGCCTCTTTCCGGAACTAAGCCTTAAAAAATGCCACTGCCACGGCTCCCGGGCCGGCATGGCAGCCGACCACGCTGCAGATCTGGGCCTGGTCCAGCCTTTCCAGCCGGCCTTCCCAGAGACTGCCGCTGGCCTGGATATATCTCTGCAGTAATTCATCAGAAGTTCCGGTGTAACCCAGCAGAACCGGCAGACTGTAGTTAACACCATTCTTCTCCACCTGCTCTACCAGGAGATTATTGGCCCTTTTAGCTCCCCGGGCCTTACCAAGGATCAGGATCTCCCCCTCCTTGACCGTGACCACCGGCTTAATATTGAGAACTCCTCCGGCAAAGGACACGGTTTTGGAAATCCTGCCGCCCCGCTTCAGGTACTCCAGGGTATCCAGCATGGCTACCAGACAGATCTTCTCCCTCTTCTTTTCCAGTTCTCCGACCAACTGGTCCAAACCCATGCCCTGGTCCACACAACGGATAGCATACTCAGCCAGAATTCCTGCGCCAATGGCCACACTCCTACTGTCAACCACCCGGATCTCCGGATAATCCTGGGCTGCTATGCAGGCACTCTGAAATGTTCCGGAAAACTCAGAAGCCACCGTGATGACAATTCCTTCCTGCCCATTCCGACGGACCTGGGAAAAAACCTTCTCGAAGGCAGTAGGAGGAGCCTGGCTGGTAGTGGGCAGAAGTTCTTCTGACTCCAGC
>CAMOZD010000137.1 GCA_946630645.1 uncultured Lachnospiraceae bacterium | reverse complement strand
TTTCTTGATTTCCTCCTTATTGACCAGCCGCTCAAACCAGATCTTCAGAAGGGCTGCCGTCGGGATGGCACAAACCATACCGAAAAGACCACCAATCTTACTGCCTGCAATCAAGGCCAGGGTCGTGATAATGGCATGGACCTCAACACTGTTGGACAGGAGTCTGGGGTTGATAATGGCTCCATCCAGAACCTGGACGACTGCACAGACAATCAAGCCTAAGACCATAGACTTATAGTCGCCTGTTAAGACACCGGACAAAATGGTCATGACATAACCCAGGATGGGTCCCATATAAGGAATCAGGTTACCAATGCCGCACACGACACCGATCAGAACACTGTAATTGACTCCCACCAGGGAAAGGGCCACGCTCATGATGATTCCAACAACCATACCATCCGTCATCTCACCGCGGATATAATTACTGAATACACTTCCAATATCATCCAGCAGACCTCTGGCCGTCTTATTTACCTTTTCAGGCAGCAGGGTAAAGAAAGCATGGCTCCAGTAAGCGACGATCTTTGGCATATCCAGCAGGAAATACACAAAGAATAATACTGCAAAACCGATGGTGATGATTGTGCTGGTGAAACTGTCTACAAAGCCCATTACACTGTTGACGGCACCGCTGTGGTCTGTGGAGTTTAAGGCCTTGATGACTGTCGCCTCCAGATTATCATAGGTAGATTCCGGCAGGCCCAGCTTCAACATCAGGTCTTTCAAATCCTGCTGGAAATGAAGAACCTGGCTTTTGGCTCCGTTTATTACCTCCATGACACTGATATCCTTTAAAGAGGATATTTGCCTGGTAAGTCCAAAGGTTATGGCTACAATGATGATAATAAAAACCAGGAGAATGAAAGCAATTGTAAGAACTGCCGCCAGATAATGGGTTCCTTTTTTCATCTTCCGGAGTTTTTCAAACCTGGTGAGCCTTTTTTCAATCATTCCAGTTACAGGAAGCATCAGGTAGGCAATGACGAAACCGATCACCATGGGAAGGACCAGGGAAACGATCCAGTTCAGGGCATCTCCCAGAACCCCCTTGACCGTTCCAAAGCCGGAAAAGAAGGAGATCAGCAGATAGGTTGCGACTATGGTAAAGATTACGTAAGCTGATATTTTCAGGTATTTTTTATCCAGCTTACTGCTGAATTTGTTCATAAAACCATTTCCTCCAGTAAGTGTTTAAATAGACGCATTAGATTCCCGGGCCCCAGCTCGGGAAAGCAACCCGGTCAGATATAGGACACTGTCTCTTCCAGGTCTTTTCTATTGTTATGGTTGGCAAGGGGGCCGGCTCCTTCTGCTGCGTATCCCAGGTCTAAGAGCATGAGAATCTCCTCATTTTCAGGAAGACCCAGGTCTTTTTTCAGCTGGTCGGGATCAAAGCGGTTGAGCCAGCAGCTGGCCACTCCTTCGTCGGCCGCGGCCAGCATCATATGGGTGGCAACGATGGCTGCGTCCTCCTCTCCTGATGTCCTCTTTTCTCCCGGATAGGTATATACATTTTCACGGTCAAAGGCAACTACCAGGACTGTGGGTGCCCCGTAACGGCAGGGTGTAATCTTGTCGATCACAGCCAGGGCCTGGTCGGACTGGGCCACATAGATATGCTGCTCCTGCAGGTTTTTAGCTGTCGGAGCAAGACGGCCTGCTTCCAGGATGGCCTGAAGCTGGTCCTGGCTGATCTGTTTTCCATCATATTTTTTACAGGAATATCTTTCCTTGATCACATTTTTAAAATCCATAATTTACCTCCTTATTCTTTCGTTTATTCTACCACAAAACCACTGATCTTGTTAAGAAAATATGTGAGTTCACCTTTGGTCATAACCTTGTACAAAAAAAGTCCATTCTTTTATACAATATTATCTATTGTCCGAAATTAATAAATCCAATATAATAAAATCATGAAAAGATACATTTTATCATTTGCCATGTATCTATGTATCAATGAGTAAATGTATTCTTTAGTAGCATGTAGTCAATATATAAGGATCATTTGACTAAACTGTTTTTTTCAAGGGTATATTTAATAAGGAGTGTGTATGGAAAGATTGAATGCGGCATCAATTGCCGAGATTGACAGAATCGTCGCTGAACACAGGAATCAGCCGGGACCCTGCATTGAGATCCTTCATGAGGTGCAGGATTCCCTGGGTTATATTCCTTTTGAAGCGATGGAGAAGATTGCGGTTGCGACTGATACCAGTGTGGCCGAGGTCTACGGTATTGTTATGTTTTATTCCCAGTTTACCACTGAACCCAAGGGCAAGCATGTCATCAATGTCTGTCTGGGTACTGCCTGTTACGTTAAGGGTGCCCAGCAGCTGGTGGACAGAGTCCAGAATATGACCGGGGCTGAAGTCAATGGAACTTCCCCGGACGGGATCTTCTCCCTGGATGCTACCAGATGTCTGGGAGCCTGTGGTCTGGCTCCCGTTGGTATCATCGACGGAAAAGTTTATGGTAATGCCCTGCTCGACAACTCTTTTATGAATGCCATCCGCAAATTAAAGCGGGCTGAAGAAAAAGCGAGGTGAGACTATGTCAAGAAGAATTTCAACTCCCGTCGATTTGCGTGTTTTGAAGGAAATGTCCCGGGAACTGGTTCATCTTCGTCTTGGCGAGAATGTGGAATTATCTGCTGATGATTCCTTTATGAATATCCTCTGTTGTGCAGGTACCGGCTGTCATGCCGGCAATTCCGACCAGATCATAGAAAGATTCCAGGAACTGATTGAGGAAGCCGGTCTCAAGAACAAGGTACAAGTTATCAAGACAGGTTGTTTTGGTCTCTGTCAGAAGGGACCCATCGTAGCTATTTACCCCGACAAAGTCTTCTATACCCATGTCAAGGTTGACGATGTGGACCAGATCGTCCGCGAGCATGTCATGGGCGGCAAGGTCGTGGAAGAGCTGCGGATGTTTGATATTGATAAAGAGACAGAGAGAAAGATCTTTGATATTGACAAGATCAAGTTCTATGAGAAGCAGCAGCGTATCGCCCTGCAGAACTGCGGCAGGATCAATCCTGAAAATATCGACGAGTATATCGCGGTCGGCGGCTACGAGGCTTTGGGCAAAGTTCTCACTTCCATGTCTCCCCAGAATGTTATTGACGTGATCAAGAAGTCCGGTCTGAGGGGCCGCGGCGGTGCAGGCTTCCCCACAGGTACCAAGTGGCAGTTCGAGAAAAACCAGCCCGGCAATGAGAAGTATGTCATCTGTAACGCTGACGAAGGCGATCCGGGCGCTTTCATGGACAGGTCCATCTTAGAGGGTGATCCCCATGCCATCCTGGAAGGTATGGCTATCATGGCTTATGCCGTAGGTGCCCATCATGGTTACATCTATGTCCGTGCCGAGTATCCCATCGCTGTTAACCGTCTCCGTATCGCTATAGCCCAGGCTGAGGAATACGGACTTTTAGGCCGCAATATCTTCTCCTCCGGTTACGATTTTGACCTGGAGATCCGGCTTGGTGCCGGTGCCTTTGTCTGTGGTGAGGAAACTGCTCTGATTGCTTCTATTGAAGGCCGTCGTGGTATGCCTTCACCCAAACCACCATTCCCGGCTGTTTCCGGTGTATGGGGTAAGCCTACCTCCATCAATAATGTGGAGACTATCGCCAATATCGCCCAGATTCTGCTGAAAGGTCCGGAATGGTATGCTGCCATCGGTACTGAGAAGTCCAAGGGAACCAAGGTATTTGCCTTAGGCGGCAAGATTAATAATACCGGTCTTGTTGAAATCCCCATGGGTACCACCCTCAGGGAGATCATCTATGACATCGGCGGCGGCTGTCCCAATGGCAAGAAGTTCAAGGCCGTACAGACCGGTGGCCCCTCCGGCGGCTGTCTGACGGAAAATGAGCTGGATACACCTATTGATTACGAGAACCTGATACAGGCCGGTTCCATGATGGGTTCCGGTGGTATGATCGTTCTTGATGAAGATAACTGTATGGTCGATGTGGCCAGATTCTACCTGGAGTTTATCTGTGATGAATCCTGTGGAAAGTGTACCCCCTGCCGGGTTGGAACCAAGCGTCTTCTTGAGATGCTGACCAAGATTACAGAGGGTAACGGTACCATGGAGATGCTGGAGGAAATGGAGGAGCTCTGTCATGAGATTCAGGATACAGCCCTCTGTGGTCTGGGACAGACTGCTCCCAACCCTGTCCTCTCCTCTCTCCGCTATTTCAGGGATGAGTATGAGGCCCACATCATCGACAAGGTATGTCCTGCCCATGTCTGCAAGGACCTCCTCACCTACGCTATCGATCCGACCAAGTGCCGGGCCTGCTCCCTGTGTGCAAGGAACTGTCCTGCGGATGCTATTACAGGTATTCCGGGCCGTGAGGTTTATAAGATTGATCCGGGCAAGTGTATCCGCTGCGGTTACTGTATGACCAACTGTCACTTCGGTGCAGTAGAAAGACATTAGTCAGAAGGAGGAAGATCCATGGGTGAAGTTCATATTAAAATAAATAATTTT
>CAMOZD010000136.1 GCA_946630645.1 uncultured Lachnospiraceae bacterium | reverse complement strand
ATGTTGAAGGTGAAAGCGCAGCGGCTATGCAAAGAGGCCGGTCAGTTTTGAGAGGACGGGAAAAGATGATAAAACATAGTGAGGCAGGAATAGACCTGTCCGGAAAAAAAATATTGATTGCAGGCGGCGGCAGAAGTGGGATAGGAGCCGCCATCCTCCTGGCCCGGAAAGGAATAGGAGCAAGCCTTTATGATGGAAATGAGAATCTGGATACCGGGGCCATTCTGGACAGACTTCCCGGGGGAGCCTCCCTGGATTTTGTCCTGGGGCCCTACGAGGATGGCCTGGCTGACAATTATGACCTCTTAATACTCAGCCCCGGCATTTCCGTCAACAGTACTATCGCCCGGTCTTTTTCTGACAGGGGCAAGGCTGTCTGGGGAGAGGTTGAGCTGGCCTGGCAATTTGCCAGAGGCCGGATGGCAGCCATCACAGGCACCAACGGAAAGACGACAACCACTGCTCTGACCGGGGAGATTCTCCGGGAGCATTATGATAAAGTTTTTGTAGTGGGCAATATTGGAACAGCCTTCACTTCCGTGTCAGCAGAGACCAGTGACGATTGTGCCATAGCAGCAGAGATCAGCAGCTTTCAGCTGGAAACCATAGACGGCTTCTGCCCGGATGTCAGTGCTGTCCTCAATGTGACACCGGACCATCTGGACCGGCACGGGACCATGGAAGTCTACGGGGACACCAAGCTGGCCATTTCCAAAAACCAGACCAAAGACCAGGTTATCATTTTAAATTATGATGACCCCATCACCAGGGCCATGGCAGAAAGAAGTCCGGCCAGACCGGTATTTTTCAGCAGAAAGACCATTCTGGATGAGGGGATATTCCTGTCCGGTGATACTTTTATTATCAAAGAAGGGGACCTGGTAAAGGAGATCTGCCGGGTGGACCAGATCCGGCTTTTAGGAAGCCATAACCATGAGAATATCCTGGCGGCCATCGGAATCACTTATTATATGGGTGTGGAGCCGGAGGAGATCCGCAGGGCGGTCATGAATTTCAGGGCCGTTGAGCACAGAATTGAGTATGTGGATACTGTGGATGGGGTTGATTATTACAATGATTCCAAGGGAACCAACCCGGATGCGGCCATCAAGGGCATCCAGGCCATGAATAAGCCGACGGTTCTTCTGGGCGGCGGCTATGACAAGAAGTCCTCCTACGATGAGTGGATTGAAGCCTTTGACGGAAAGGTCCGCTGGCTCATTGTCATGGGAGATACAGCCCGGGCTATTGCCGATACGGCAAGAGCCCACGGCTTTGACAGGGTCCTCTTTGCAGACAGCTTCGAGGAGGCCATGAACATGGCCAGGGACAAGGCCCGGCCCGGGGATGCGGTTCTTTTGTCTCCGGCCTGTGCCAGCTGGGGCATGTTTAAAAACTATGAAGTCAGAGGCCAGGTATTTAAAGATATGGTCAAAAAGTTTAAGGAGTGATCGGGGTGGCCAGCTTGTTCGGTAAAAAGAGCTCCTCTGAAAAGAGGGGGAAAAAACAGATATCCGGCAGGAAAGTGGCCCAGCTGGACGCAGAGAGACGGGAGCGGATCATCCAGCTGAGAAAGCAGAGGGAGATCCGGGCCCATTCCATCGACTACTCCATTCTTTTTCTGGTATTATTCCTGGTTGGATTCGGACTGGTGGTTCTCTATTCCACCAGCTCCTACAGGGGGAGTGTCATCTACGGGGATCCGGCCTACTGGCTTAAACGGCAGGGAGCCTTTTCCCTGATTGGAATTGCCATGATGCTCTTCATATCCAAATTTTTTGATTACAGGATATTAAAGAAACATGATCTTTTTCTATGGATCATCTACCTAAGTATCGTTGGACTGCTGATCGCCACGCTGGTTTCAGGATCGGTAAGCCATGGCTCCAGCAGATGGATCGGCATAGGAAGCTTACGGTTCCAGCCCTCAGAGATGGCCAAGCTCTTCCTGATTCTTTACCTGGCCATCTATATCAATGACCATGCCAGCCAGCTGCAGCATCCTTTAGGCCTGATTAAGCCCCTGCTTGGCTCCCTGCTGATCATTGGTCTGGTTGGATATGAGAACTTCAGTACGGCGGTGATTCTTGTGGGAATTACCATGGTCATGCTTTTTGTTGCCCATCCTAAGTTCTATCCCTTTGCCCTGATCACCGCTTTCTTTGGAGGGGCGGGCTTCCTGTTGATCAGCCTCAAGGGTTACAGGGTGGACCGGATTGCTGCCTTTCTGGGAAAGGCCGATTCAGGGGCCAATGAACAGACCATGAATGCCCTCTATGCCATTGGTTCAGGAGGACTGTTCGGAAAAGGTCTGGGACAGAGCATGCAGAAAATGATTCTGCCTGAGGCCTACAATGACATGATATTTTCCATTATTTGTGAGGAGTTGGGTCTCTTTGGAGCCATCTGTGTCATCGCCCTTTTCTTCTGCCTGATCTGGAGATTTATGGTGGCCACGGTCAACGCTTCAGACCTGCTGGGGTCTATGATTGCTGTCGGGGTCATTGCCCATATAGCGTCACAGGTTTTCATCAATATTGCTGTGGCGACAAATATCATTCCCAATACGGGAATTCCCCTCCCCTTTATCAGTTACGGAGGAAGCTCTATGATCTTCCTGCTGGTGGAGATGGGAATTATGCTTTCGGTTACCAGATATCTGAGAATCTAAGATAAAAAAGGTGTATGCCCATGGCTGTAACAAATCTGGCTGTTCTGGAGAACAGAAAAAGAAAAAAGAGAAGAAGAATCCGGAAAGCGATCCTTTTTCTGCTGATGACAGCAATCATCGGAATGGGCGTTTACTATGTCTATGTTGATTATTCCCTGGAGTCATTCAATGTGACGGGGAATACTACCTACATGGACAGCGAGGTGATCGAAGCGGTAAAAAAGGAAGACTTTGTTCCCAACACACTGGTCATGGTGGCGGAGAATCTGATTTTCGGCCAGACCTACCTGCCTTTTATCGAGAAGGTGAGTATGAGTTGTGAGGAGCCCCATATCCTTCATATCAAGGTGAAGGAGAAGCTTCGGGCCGGTGTGTTCCAATATATGGATAAATACTATTATTTCAATGAAAAGGGAGTGGCCATGGAAAGCAGAAAAACCCTCTTTCCCGGCGTTCCCATAGTCACCGGCGTGAATTTCAGGGAGGTGATGCCGGAAGAGCAGATTAAAGTGGACGGTGACTATTTTGATACCATCGTGGATATTACCAAAAAGATATCCACCTACAAACTTGACATTTCGGAAATCCATTTTGAGGGAGAAAATGATATCACCCTGGTTTCCGGTAATTTCAGTATATATCTGGGGGGGAAAGAGTACCTGAACGGTAAAATGTCAAAGATTCCTGCGGTCCTGGAATCGTTAACCGGAAAGTATACTGAAGGAACTATTGACATGAGCCTCTACACGGATGAGAAAAAAATCATTACTTACAGAAAAAAGTAGGGACTGGGATATTGAAGTTAATTTAGTGTTGATTAATTTCACAAAAAAACGTATTATATAACTAGTATTATGTAAATTCGCGATATTTTAATTTACATAGGAATTTAAGGAGGATAAGACCTTGCTGGAAATTATGTCAAATGAGGAATTAGCGCAGGCAAAAATACTTGTTGTCGGTGTAGGCGGCGCCGGTAACAATGCAGTGAATCGTATGGTTGACGAGGCGATTGAGGGTGTGCAGTTGATAGGAATCAACACAGATAAGCAGGCTCTTGATTTGTGTAAGGCAGCCAAAAGAGTACAGATTGGTGAGAAGCTGACCAAGGGTCTCGGCGCGGGTGCCAAGCCTGAGATCGGCCAGGCGGCAGTGGATGAGAACCGGGACGAACTGACAGAGCTCCTTAAGGATGCGGATATGGTTTTTGTTACCTGTGGAATGGGTGGCGGAACCGGAACAGGTGCCGCACCGGTTGTCGCTGAGATTGCAAAGAAGATGGGCATACTCACTGTCGGTGTTGTCACAAAGCCCTTTATTTTCGAGGGTAAGCCGCGTATGAACAATGCCCTGTCCGGCATTGACCGTCTGAAGGAGAATGTGGATACACTGATTATCATCCCTAATGATAAGCTTCTTCAGATTTGTGATAAGAGAACTTCAATCAAGGATGCTTTCTGCAAGGCGGACGAAGTGCTGCAGCAGGGTGTGCAGGGCATAACAGACCTGATCTTCAAGCCGGGTCTTATTAACCTTGATTTTGCTGATATACAGACGGTAATGCGTGATAAGGGCATCGCCCATATCGGTATCGGCACCGGCAGCGGTGACGATAAGGCTGTGGAAGCCATGAAGAAGGCCATGGAGAGTCCGCTGCTTGAGACTACAGTAAGCGGGGCTTCAGATATCATTATCAACTTCTCCGGGGATATCGGAATCCAGGAGGTTTATGAGGCCGTTTCCTTCCTGACGGAGGTAGCGGGAGATGAGGCTAACATCATCTTTGGTAATGTGGAAAGCGATGATATTCCCGAGGATAATGTGAGCATCACCATCATTGCCACAGGCCTTCAGGATGCGGGACACGCTGT
>CAMOZD010000135.1 GCA_946630645.1 uncultured Lachnospiraceae bacterium | reverse complement strand
CCCTGGTAATCATCAGACCATCTGCGTCAAGGGCTGCTATATCTTCCTGCCGGTAACGGAAAGTCCTGGTGTAGGCCAGCCGGGACACCCTCCCATAGGGATTAGAACTGGTGGGGTCCCCCAGGATCAGGGATACCTCTGTCTCTTCCTGGATTGAACTACCGTCAGCTTCCGTCTCCTGGTCCGCTGCCACGGCGACGGACCCGGCCAATAATTCTTCCTCACTGTCTTCAACAGCCTGACTGCTGTCAAGCTGGCCGGTCTCCTCTTTCCCCTGCTGTCCGCTTTTCCCACCGCTCAGGCTATGAAAAGCAAATAGAATCACAGCTACTAATCCACATACAGCCACAAGAGTAACCAGCATCATCCTAAATGTGTGCGGATCTTTTTTTCCTGTGGACATTACATTCTCCTTCATTTGTTATTAATCTTAAGCAAATAAAGCAATATAAAAAAATACCTTCTATTAAAACCCAAACTGAATAAAGACATTATATCGGAGAATACCTTGTAAAACAAGCAAATCAACTTATAGTTAAATAAGATTTAATAAATTGAGGTAATTTAATAAGAACAATTATCAATTTATCCTTGCCAATCCGGACATTCTGATATAAAATATCTGTACAGAACAATTTTGTTCAACTTTTATCATCTAGAATTAACAAGGAGGAACTAATTATGGCATATGTAATATCTGACGATTGCATCATGTGTGGATCATGTGAAGGAGAGTGCCCGGCTGGAGCTATCAGCGAGGGTGATGGAAAGTTCGAAATCGATCCCGATACCTGTATGGATTGTGGTTCTTGCGCAAGCGCTTGCCCGGCTGGAGCTATTTCCCAGGAATAATTAAGAATAAGGTAGTTTCCGTCTGACTAACAGAAGGCCTAGGGAACCTTGCTGGATCTCAGCCAGAAACATACTGATGTCAAAGTTTATCTAAAAAAAGATATAAAAAAGAAGTTCCAGCCGGAACTTCTTTTTTTGTTTGCATCATTTTTTCAACTTTACATTTGCATCATTATATCATGAGTCACGGACATCTCTTTGCTACCCCTTTTGCCCGGCCCCAGAGGGCCCCGGACCGGCCGGCTTATTAATTCAGTCTGGTCCGCTCCTTATTGGCAAATTTGGTATACTGACCCAGCCATACCAGCTCAATGGTGCCGGTAGCACCATTCCTCTGCTTGGCCACAATCACCTCGGCCAGATTCTTTTTCTCCGTGTTCACATTATAATATTCATCCCTGTAGAGGAACATAACCACGTCCGCATCCTGCTCTATGGCTCCTGACTCACGCAGGTCAGAAAGCATGGGCCGGTGGTCCTGCCTGGCTTCCACGGCCCGGGACAGCTGGGACAGGGCTATGATGGGCACGCCCAGTTCCCTGGCCAAAATCTTCAAGGACCTGGATATGGTGGAAATCTCCTGCTGGCGGGATTCATTGGAATGGGCGCCGCTGGCGCTCATCAGCTGCAGATAGTCGATAATGATCAGCTCCACATTTTCCGTCTGCCTGTAGCGCCGGCATTTGGACCGTATCTCAGACAGGGTCGAGGCGCTGTCATCAATAATCAGCCTGGAATTACCGATGGTCGCCGCTCCTTCCAGCAGCTTCTCCCAGTCGGAATCCCTCAGGTCTCCCGTCCGGATCTGCTGGGAGTCCACCATGGTCTCCGCCGCTATGAGACGGGTGACCAGCTGCTCCCTGGACATCTCAAGACTGAAGATGGCAACGGTCCTGTTATCACGGAAGGCCGCGTACTGGGCGATATTGAGCACAAAAGCAGTCTTTCCCATGGCCGGCCTGGCAGCCACCAGGATCAGCTCTGCCGGATGCAGGCCCGTCAGCTTGTAATCAAGCTCAGTAAAGCCGGTGGCGATCCCTGTCACCCTGCCCTTCATCTTGGAGGCTTCCTCTATAGAATTCAGGGTCTCCATCACAATCTGCCGGATCGGCACCATGTCAGACATCCGGTTGCGGTTCTGCAGCAAAGAAAAAATGTCCTTCTCCGTCTGTTCCAGGATCTCCGGCGTATCCTTCTTGCCCAGATAACATTCATTTCCAATGTCACCGGTTACCCTGATCAGCTCCCGCAAGGTAGCTTTTTCATGGACAATACGGGCATAGTCTTTGATGTTGGCCGAGGTGGGAACCATCTCCACCAGGTCCCGGAAAAACTCCAGGCTGGACAGTTCCTCCGGCCGGTCCTGCTCCTTCAGCTTATTCTGCAGGGTAACCAGGTCCACGGGCTTCCCTTCCCGGTAAAGCTGGACCATAGCCTCAAAAAGGATGCCGTACTGTCTCTGGTAGAAATCCTCTTTGGTGAGCATATCTTCCGCCTCGACAATGGCATCCCGGTCCATGAGCATGGACCCAAGGACAGACCTCTCTGCCTCCTCACTGTGGGGCTGTATTCTTTTGACAAAATTCTCATCCACTGCTGCCATTGCTGTAAACTCCTGCTGCCTTATCGCTAAGGCTTCCGGTCCGGCCCCCACAGGACCAGTTCCATCGGCCTGCTTCTTTTCCTCTTATCTCCGGATCTTCTATCTATTCAGACTACTGCTGACTACTGCTCGTCCACCTTAACCTTGAGGGCTGCTGTAACCTTGGGATGCAGCTTCACCTTGACCTCATGGCTGCCTAGAGTCTTGATGGGCTCGTCGATGGCGATCTTTTTCTTGTCGACGGTCAGCCCGAACTGGTCCTTTACCGCCTGGGCCAGCTCCTTGCTGGAGATGGCACCGAAGGCCTTGCCGTTATCCCCTACCTTGATGCTGAGGGCCAGTTCCTTCTTCTCAAGCTCTTCCTTCAATTCCCTGGCAGCCTCCAGCTGCTCAGCGGCCATCTTGTCCTTGTGAGCCTTCTGCAGCTTAAGGTCATTTATATTCTTGCCGGTCGCCTCCACACCCAGCTTCTTGGGCAGGATATAATTCCTGGCATAGCCGGTGCTGACCTCAACCAGGTCACCTTTTTTTCCGAGAGCTTTCACATCCTGTAATAAGATTATCTTCAATGTTCTGTCCTCCTGTAAATGTATTATTATTCTGTAAATGTATTATTATTATCTATCATTTAATCTTTGGGATTTAAATATCCCCGCTATCGGCCATGGCACTCAGTATCTCTTTCAGGGAGAGCACTGCCTCATTCAGGGTGACATCCTTGAGCATGACTGCCGCCATGGTCAGGTGTCCTCCGCCGCCAAACTTCTCCATGATGATCTGGACATTGACATCATCGATGGACCGGGCACTGATATAGATACCATCCTCCAACTGGGTCAGCACAAAGCTGGCCCGGACGCCCTGGACGCCAAGCATGGAGTTGGCAGCCTTGGCCCCGGAAACGATGGGTCCCACGATGTCTCTCCCGTCCAGAGTGGATATGGCAAAGACATCCAGGAAAAGTTCCGCCCGGTTCACGATTGCCGCCCGGATGCGGAAATGATCCATGTCCTCCCGGAACATTTTCCTGACCCGGGTCACATCCGCGCCGGCCCGCCTCAGGTAGGCCGCCGCCTCAAAGGTTCTGACTCCGGCCTTGAGGACAAAATTATCCGTGTCAATCAGAATTCCCGAGTAGAGGGCATCTGCCTCTATAGGCATCAGCCTGATCTTATCGGGCATATACTGAAGAATCTCCGCCACCATCTCACAGGCGGAGGAAGCATAGGGCTCCACGTAAGATACCACTGTATTACTGATGGTGTCACTGGTCTGCCTGTGGTGGTCTAAAACAGCGACGGTCTTGATCTGTCTCACCAGCTCGGGGCACTCAGTCATGCCGGGGATATTCACATCCACAACTACCAGCATGGAGTACTGGTCTTTAAGGCTCCTGGCCTCCTCGTTGGTCACAAATACCGGGTCATCCTCATCATGGCTGGTGGCGAAGACACCGTTGACGATGGGCTCGATGGCCGGGCAGTCCTTGTCCATAACAATATAAGCCTTCTTGCCCAGGGTTCTGGCCAGCCGGTAGATACCCAGGGCCGCTCCCACACAGTCCGCGTCTGGATTCCTGTGGCCCATAACAAAGACCTTATCGTGGGTGAGCATGATCTCGCGCATGGCGTGGGCCTTGACCCTGGCCTTAACCCGGGTGCTCTTCTCCACCTTCTGGGTCTTGCCTCCGTAATAGGAAATGGTCTCCCCATCCCGGACAACGGCCTGGTCTCCGCCCCTGCCCAGGGCCAGATCCATGGCCATACGGGCACTCTCATAGGTCTCAATATAGCTGCCGCCATGGACACCCACACTGATACTGAGGGTCGGCGCCAGGTCATTACCCATACTGATTCCGCGGATATCATCAAGGATGGAAAACTTGGACTCCATCAGGTCCTCCAGGTTCCTTTCCTCAAAAACAAATAAAAATTTATCCTTTTCAAACTTCTTGACGATGGCATTGAGATTGGTCATATATTTGACAATATTCCTCTCAATCACCGCCAGGAGCAGGGACTGGCGTACCTCCTCCATGTTCTCGAGTACTTCCTCATAGTTGTCCACATAGATCAGACCGGCCACCAGACTGGTCTGTCTG
>CAMOZD010000134.1 GCA_946630645.1 uncultured Lachnospiraceae bacterium | reverse complement strand
CATCTCCTCTGCCACGACGGCAAAGAAGGGATGGGAGATCTGCAAAAGGATCCCCACACCATCACCGACAGTGCCGCTGGCATCCTTGCCGGCCCTGTGCTCCAGTTTCTCCACGATGGACAAGGCATCGTCCATAACGGCGTACTCCGGCACCCCGTCAATCTTGACAATCGCCCCGATACCGCAGGCGTCATGTTCTCTGTCATATGAGAGCTGTTTATTCATGTCTATCACCCTTTCCCAATAGAAAATGTTTTTCTATGATTTCTATTTTTCAAAATATTATTTTTTTGTCAGCTGTTCCGTTAGATTCCGGAACAATAAAAAAGGGCAAAGGCGTCTCTAATGCATCAATTACATTAGAGACGCCTTTGCCTCTGCTGACCATAATAACTAATTTGCGGCATTTTGTCAACATCTGCCGGTCTTTGGGCTAATCCGCTGCCTGGCTTCATCCTTTGCCGGCTGCCGGATCTATATCAGGCCCTCAACCACCAAGGGCAGAGTCCCGATCTCGTCGATGATCCGGTCAGGATGGCTGGCCTGGCCAAAACCGTAGGCGGCATAGATAAAGGGGATGCCGGCCTGGCGGGCAGCCTGCTCATCCATGGCCGTATCTCCCACATAAACCGCCTTCTTGATCTGGTTCCGGTCCATGAGCAGGCGGATATTATCCCCCTTACCCTTGCCGGTCCTTCCTGACATCTCGATATCATTGAAGTCTTTTTCATAGCCATGGGCCTCCATGAAGGCCTCGATATAGCCATCCTGGCAGTTGCTGACGATGTAAAGGTGGTAGTCGTTCTTGAGCTGGTCTATGGTTTCCCGCAGTCCATCGTAGGGCCGGGCCCCATACTCTCTTAAGTAGACGACCTCTTCCTCCCCGCACCGGTCCATAAGAACCTTGCGGGTAGCCTGGTCCAAACCCGGGAAGAGCAGATCACCGATCTCCTCCATGGTCTTGCCCATGAGGTTCTCTATATTCTGCTTGGTCAGCCGGAGGTTGGTCTCCGGCGATTTATCCAGTACCCGGTTCCATATGTCACAGATTTCCGGCCGGGAGTCCCAGAGGGTCCCGTCCAGGTCGAAAATAATTGCCTTATCCATGCTTGCTCTCGTTCTCTCCTCTTCTTATTCTTTATAATCCCAACGATACTTGTACTTGTGTCTCTTTATCCCGTCTTTTTCCGTCTCCCTCCACCATGGAAGTCCGGCCCTGCCGGTTCCTCCTAGTCTTGAGGACCCCCGGATTCTACTAATCCTCAAGGTTTTATGTTCCCATCTTAACCATTCCCGGCTAATTTGTAAATAAAAAAGTCTACTTACGGGCAACTGCGCCGAGCACGGTTACGCCAGCGACATAGTTTCTATAGTGCCAGTCCACATCCCCTGGAGAGTTTTTAAATGAGAGGAGTTCAACATATACCCTTTGAATTAAAAAGCTGCGGGTTGACTGGTCTTTGACTGCTTTGACTATCTCCTTGACTGATTGGTTGGGAGTTGACTGGTTCTTTGATTGCTTCTTTGATTAGTTTTTTCCCTGGCAAATGCTCTTCCCATCAAAAAAAGAGCACAGGTCCGGATAAGCCTTTGATCCCTGGGATCAGCTCTTCCTGCCTGTGCTCTAATATATCCAACTTTATATATGTGTTTCCCGTCCTGGATTCCAAACAGAATCCAGTCTCTTTTTTCAACCGTCAACTGCCTAATTCCAGGCTCCTTGTTTCCGGCTCTTCCTGCTGGCTTTTAACCTGCTTATTCCTGGCCAATCGGCTGCGGCTCTTCATTTTACTTATGTCTGACCAGTCAGCTATGGTTTTTCATCCTCCTCATGCCTGGCCGGTCAGCTGCAGTTCCTCCGCGTGCTCTTTCATGCCCTCAATCACGATGGCTGCCACATCTCTGATCTCCATTCCTAACATATCGCAGCCCTTGAGAATCAACTCCCGGTCACAGCCGGCCGCAAATCTTTTGTCCTTCCATTTTTTCATGAAGCTCTTGATCTTCATATCTGTGATTCCATTGGGCCGCATCCTGGCTGCCGCCTGGACAATGCCTGTCAGTTCATCAACCGTAAAAAGGCTTTTCTCCATATTGCTGACAGGCTCCACATCTGTGCAGATGGAGTAGCCGTGGGACAGGATCGCCCTTATATCCTCTTCCGGGACCCCCAGCTTGCGAAGAGGCTCTTCTGTATGGGCCAGGTGTTCTTCCGGATATTTCTCATAATCATAATCATGGAGGTAACCCACTGCCTGCCAGTGGTCCTTATCCTCCCCAAAATAATCTGCCATGGCTCCCATGGCTGCCGACACATTTGCCGCATGAAGAATCAGATGGTCCTCCGTCACCATGGTGCCGTTGATTTCCTTAGCCTTGTCTAATGTTAACTTTTCCATATGTATTTCCTCCTATGCCCCTCTGACATAATCTTTGTCAAAACTCTTATCCTATGAAATGCCTTCATCATTTTATCATTTGCCTTGCCTTCTATTTTATCAGCCTCCCTATGGCCTCCGGTCTTCCGTGGGGGAAGAGGTCTTCCACTCGCCCGTAGATCCGGTCCCTGGATACTGCCGGCTCCTCCTTGTAGGCGCTGGCCATCTTCCTTTGGCATAAAAAGGCCTCCTTTATCTAAATCTAATCCTAGATCACAATTCCATTTGTATGATCCACCTCATGCTGGATAATCTGGGCAATCTTACCGGAAAACCGGTCCTTGTGCCGCTGCCAGTTCTTGTCAAAGTACTGGACCTCGATATTCTGGTAGCGGGTGGTCTTTCTGACCCCGCTTAAGGACAGGCAGCCCTCTTCCGTCTCATAGGGCCCTTCCTTTTTGCTAATCACCGGGTTAAACATAAGCAGGCTGCCAAAGCCTATATCCACTATGATAACCCGCTTTTTTACTCCGATCATATTGGCAGCCATACCGACACAGCGGTCCCTGTTGGCCTGCAGGGTATCCTGCAGATCCTGGCCCAGGTCCAGGTCTTTTTTCGTGGCCGCTTCGGATTTCTGTCCCAGAAAAAGGACATCTTTTACGATTGGTCTGATCATTATGAAACCTTTCTTTCTAAAATATATATCCTGATAAACAGGTATTGGAATCTGAATGTTATCGGTTCCATTGTCTTATCACGATTATTTTTTTATCTTTATAGCATTATATCACAAATAAGAGTATGATTAGAGTTGTATTTGCATAACATTGCTATTTGCTTTTTCTTCTATTATTTTCAGGAGTTTTATATATGGATATTGAAAAGACCTGTATAAAGTGTAAAAAACCTTTTAAAATTACACCGGTAGAACAAGCTCTTTACCGGGATTCCTTTACTCCGTTACCTAAACTATGTCAAAGATGTACTAAACTAGAAAGCCCCTGTAGTAAAGAGAAAAAATTTAATTATTATAAGAAGCTGATGTATCACGCTAAGCCATGCTCAGCTAAAAAGCAACAACCTCATGATACGGATGGAATGCATATTTAGTATTTAAAAACTACCGCCGGCTGCTCTTAATAAATGCAGCCGGCGGCATACTTTCATGTTCCATTTATCCTCTTTTAGACATTTTCAGACCACCCTCACCCGGGCTTCCCGGCAAACCTCCAAGAAGTCACTGGGCAATCGGCCGTCAGACACCAGCAGGTCCACATCTTCAAGGCGGGCAAAGGTGAAGGTGCTGGTCTTTCCCAACTTGGAAGTATCCATCAGCAGAACCCTTTTTTTCGCTCTTTTCAGGGCCGTCTCCTTCATCAGGGCCTCTTCGTAGGCATTACAGGCAAAGCCTGCTGCCTGGTCATAAGAGGTCACTCCCATGATCGCCAGGTCAAAATTCATCTTTTCCAGATCCCTGATTCCCTGGGGTCCGCAGATACTCATGCTGTAGCGGTTCAGGCTGCCCCCGGGCAGGAGGACCTTGAGCTGGGAAGCTCTTGCCAGCTCCATGGCACAGCTCAGACTGCTGGTGACGATCAGATTAGACTGGTCCTCCATCTGACTGGCCAGCAGGGTAGTAGTGCTGCCCGAATCCAGATAAAGAGTCAGACCGGGTGTAATCAGCTTAAGGGCCTTCTGGGCGATAATCTTCTTGGCCTCGACATTTGTCACACTTCGCCGGCTCAGATAGTCATCTGCCCCGGCCACCTGTTCCACAGACCTGGCTCCGCCGTAAATCCGCACTATCTTTTTCTGGTCATCCAGGTTCTTCAGGTCAGTCCTGAGGGTCATATCCGATACCTCAGGAAATGCTTCCTTTAACTGGGCAAAGCTGATCTGGCCTTTTTTATTGATCCAGGCCGTAATGGCCTGCCGTCTGGTCTCCACTGAATCCATAAGTCCTCCTTTGGACAGGCTCTTGTCTTTGCACAGGCCCCTGTCCTTGAGCAGGCTCCTGCCCCTGGTCAGGGGCTCTCCTGCCAATTATGATGTCTCCAGCCTGTCTTTGATCTGAGCTGTTCTCTCTCCCGTCTTATCCCTGCCTCATGCCGTTCTTTCGGGCTGTTTATTTTTCCCTGCTTCTTCTATATACAATGGTCCAGGAGGTATTCCTCCGCTTCCGG
>CAMOZD010000133.1 GCA_946630645.1 uncultured Lachnospiraceae bacterium | reverse complement strand
AGGGTGGTATTCGGTGAAACCATCGCCAATCCGGCCCTGACAGTTCTGGATATCGAAAAGTTTGCCAAAGCAGCCCACGCCCATGGGGTTCCCCTGATTGTAGACAATACCTTCCCGACTCCGGTCAACTGCAGGCCCATTGAGTGGGGAGCAGATATCGTGACCCATTCCACCACAAAATATATGGATGGACATGGATCGGCTGTAGGTGGCGCCATAGTGGACAGCGGCAAATTTGACTGGATGGCCCACGCCGACAAATATCCCGGTCTCTGCCAGCCCGACGAGTCCTACCATGGCATCATCTATGCAGAAAAGTTTGGTCTGGAAGGTGCCTTTATCACCAAATGTACTTCCCAGCTGATGAGGGACTTCGGTAGTATCCAGTCCCCTCAGAATGCCTTTCTTCTGAATCTGGGCCTTGAGTCCCTCCATGTCCGTATGCCCAAACATGTGGAAAATGGGCAGGCAGTGGCAGAGTATCTCAGTAATAATCCTAAAGTAAAGAAAGTCAGCTATTCTGGTCTTAAGACGGACCCCTACTATGAGACTGCCTGCAAATATCTTCCCAGGGGAGGCTGCGGAGTGGTATCCTTTGAAATCAAGGGAGGCAGAGCCGCGGCAGAAAAGTTTATGAAAAACCTTAAGCTGTTAGCTATTGAGACTCATGTGGCCGACGCCAGGTCCTGCTGTCTCAACCCTGCTACCTCCACTCACCGCCAGCTGACAGAGGACCAGCTGGAGGCAGCCGGTGTTCCGGCGGGTCTGATCCGTATTTCCTGCGGCCTGGAGGACAAGGAAGATCTGATCGCAGACCTTGAACAGGCCTTTGCGGCTATCTGAGCTGGTGGATTTTCCAGCAGGTCCAGTGTCCGGCCGTTTTAACCCCAGAGATTATAAGAGGTATTTATGGAGATAAAACAATTACAGTGTCTTGTCGTTTGCGCAGAGACAGGAAGCTTTACCAGAGCGGCGGAAGCCATGTATATCAACCAGTCCAATGTCAGCCGGATGATCAGGGCCCTGGAGGAGGAACTGGGTACGACCCTTTTTAAGAGAAGTAAAAAAGGAATCTTTCTGACTATGGAGGGAGAGCAGGTCTACCGGAAGGCCAAGACCATTCTCTTCCGTATTGACCACCTGAAGTTTCCTGAACAGAGTAAAAACCTGGATCATTTCACCATTTCTTCCTTTCCTGGTATGGGAATTGCCGAGGAATTTACCCGGCTCTGCCAGGATTTCCAGGGAGAGGAAGTGGTATTCCGTTACTATGCGGAGGGAACCGGCAGTATGCTCAATAAACTGGAACATCATAACAGTGATGTAGGCTTTATCTACAGTTCTGAGAAACAGATGCCCAAACTCCAGCATGTATTGAAAAAGAGGGGACTGATCTTTTTCCCTCTGTACCGTGCCCTCCCGGCTTTATATTTCCACAGGGGACATCCCCTGGAAGCGAAAAACCGGCTGTTGACCGTTCAGAGAGATCAGGGAAAGAGCATCCTTGATCTGGAAGAAGCCAGAAGCCTGACCGGGGGTTTGCATTTTGCCCGCCTGGCCTACGACTATGAAGAGAACTATTATGACCTGAGAGAAACCATTTTCAGCCTTCAATTGGAGGAGAAGCTCAAGATGGCCCACCAGGTCAATGACATCAGCAGTCTTTATCTGCTGCTCAAAAATACGGACTTCTGTTACCTTGGACATGTCTGGATGGACAAGGAGGGGGAACGCCCGGTCAATATTAATTTCCGGGGAAACTTCCAATATCTTCCAATTCAGTCCTCCGATGGAGACATTTTTTCCGGCTATGTGATCAGGCAGGACGAGGTCCGTCTCGCCTATCTCAATGAGCTCCTGGAATCCCTTATAGACAAGGTGGGACAGGAGGATGCTTTCCTCAATATCAAAGCCCTTTACTGAGTTTTTTCCTTCCCGGAAAACTATAAATGGGAAAAAAACGACCTTATTATTTCAGCCTGTACAATAGTTTATGAAAAATGGGAAAATACCAGCCTTTTTAGGAAAAAATATTTATATTATGCAAATTATGCATGGATGGTCATGCGTTATTAACCATTGTTGTTCATGTATTTGATGTTATAATTTAGTTATGCTTCATGAATAATATAAAAAATAAGAAATATTTTTTTCATGAAAGCTGCAGCTGTCAATAAGGATGGCAGCTGGGAACAGGTTACATCTAAGGAGGTAAAGAGTAATGAAGAAATTTGTGACAAAAGTTGTGACAGGTCTTATGGTTGCCAGCATGGCATTATCCTGCGCACCTGTATTTGCAGCAGAGACCACAACAGAGGCAGCTGAGACTACAGAGGCTGCAGCCGAAGAAGAGCCTGATACAGGTGACGCTTCCAAAGACGATCCCCGTAACCAGGATGAGATCGGTGAGAAAGAGATCCTTGTTGTCAGCTTCGGAACAAGCTACAATGACAACCGTGTAGCTACAATCGGCGCAATCGAGCAGGCTATCGCTGACAAGTTCGAGGGTGAAGGCTGGAGCGTACGTCGTGCATTCACAGCTGATATCATCATCAACCACGTAAAAGAGCGTGACGGTGAAGTTATTGATAATGTAGAGGAAGCTTTAAAGCGTGCACGTGACAACGGCGTTAAGCAGCTGGTTGTTCAGCCTACCCATCTGATGGCTGGTCTTGAGTATGAAGAGCTCACAGGCACTCTTACAAAGTATGAGCAGGATTTCGATAAGATCGAGATCGGTCAGCCTCTCCTTTCTTCAGACGAGGACAAGGAAGACGTTGCAGAAGAGCTTGTTAAAGTAACAAAAGACTTTGACGATGGCGAGACAGCAATCGTATTCATGGGACATGGAACCAATCATGAGTCCAACGATGTTTATGCTGAGATGCAGGATATCATCAGAAAGCAGTCTGGCAGCGACAACTACTTCGTAGGTGTTGTTCATGACGGTGCTAAGCCTGACGTAAACGATGTTCTTGCTGAGGTTCAGAAGAACGATGCATACAAGAAGGTTGTTCTTCGTGACATGATGGTTGTTGCTGGTGACCACGCTAACAACGATATGGCAGACAAGGAAGATCCTGAGTCCTGGTATTCCATCTTTACAGATGCCGGATACGAAGTTGAGACCGTTCTTGAAGGTCTTGGACAGGTTAAAGAGATCCAGGAGATGTATGTAGATCATTGCGAAGACGCAGTTGAGAAGATTACAGGCGAAGATTAATATATAGCTTTTACCAACGGAGATCTCAGATTCCAATAAAACTTAAAAATAAGGCAGTCCGGAATTCCGGGCTGCTTTATTTTTAGGCTTGACGGAAAAATGCTTTGTGAAAAGGAAAGTGTTCTGACCTGCCGGGAGCCGTCCTGTTTTGACAGAAACCAGGGCGGAAAAACGTGCAGGGAAAAGAGCAGGAATCTTCCTGACATTTATTGTCCTTATCTGCCATTCTCACAACAAAATATAATAGGTTCTGAAGAATAAAAGCGTTTACTTGGATGAAGAATTAATGTATAAAAGATATGTGACGGCCATCAGGCCCCTGTACGATTTCAACAAGAATAATGTTTATATAATCAGGAAAGGAAAGTCCAATGAAAAAAAGAAGAATAGCAACAATTTTATTTGCTCTGACCATGGCTGCCGGCTCACTGGCAGGCTGTGGCAGTCAGAGCCAGACGGCAGCAGGCAGCCAGACTACAGAGGCGGTCCAGACTACGGAGACCGCAGCTGCTTCTACCATGCCCGCTGAAGAAAAGAAGGACCTGATCGCCAGCTCTGAGGAAATGATTGAGGTGGAGAAGGTAGTGGAAGAGGGCATGGTTCCGGTCACTGCCGACAAACTCAAAGAGGGAACTTACGAGATTAAGGTGGAATCCAGTTCTGCTATGTTCAATATTGATAAGTGTGAACTGACCGTCAAGGACGGTGCCATGACTGCCCTCCTTTACATGGGTGGTACCGGTTACCGTTACCTCTATCCCGGCACACCGGAAGAGGCCGTGGACGCTCCTGAAAGTGATTACGTGACTCCGGTAGAGAAGGACGGCGTCCATACCTTTACCATTCCGGTGGAGGCTCTTGATGCCGGTGTTTACTGTGCGGCCTTCAGTGACAATAAGGAAAAGTGGTATTTCCGCTGTCTGGCCTTCCGGGCCGACTCCCTGCCTCTTGAGGCCTTTGCCGATGGTTCCTACAAAACAGTGGAGAGCCTGGGCTTGGAAGATGGAACTTACAGCGTGGATGTCTCCATGGTTGGCGGCACCGGCAAGGCAACGATTCAGTCTCCCACAACCATGAAGGTTGAAGATGGAAAATGTACTGCTACCATTACCTGGAGCAGCAATAATTATGACTATATGCTGGTGGAAGATGAGAAGTACCTCCCGGTAAGCACTGAAGAATTTTCAGTATTTGAGATTCCTGTGAAAGCATTTGATCACAGGATGGGTGTGGTAGGAGATACTCTGGCCATGAGTGTACCTCATGAGATTCAGTACACACTGGTATTCGACTCTGCCTCCATCAAAGCCCAGTAGTAAGAGCCCGGTCCGGTAGTAAGAGCCCGGTCCGGTAGTAAGAGCCCGGTC
>CAMOZD010000132.1 GCA_946630645.1 uncultured Lachnospiraceae bacterium | reverse complement strand
GTCTGTCAAAGACTGCCTTTTTACTGCCCTGACTGATCACCCTGCCCTGGTCCATGATGATAATCTCCTCACTGAAACGGTAGATCTCATCCCTGCTGTGGGAGACCATGAGGACGGTGCCGGGGTAATCCTGCAGCTGGTTTAAAAGCTCCCGCTGCATCTGGTCCCTGAGGTGGACATCCAGGGCGGAAAAGGGCTCATCCAGAAGAATCATATCCGGGGCCGAGGCCAGGATCCTGGCCATGGCCACCCGCTGCTGCTGGCCTCCGGAAAGCTCCGGGGGCCGCTGTTTTTCCAGCCCTTTAAGGCGGAAGCGGTCCACCAGCTCCCTGATGGTCTCCTCCCGGCCGGCCTTCTTCTTAGGAATCCCGGCCCCTATATTTTCCTCCACCGTCATGGAAGGAAAAAGGGCATAGTTCTGGAACATATAGCCCACCTTCCTTTTCTGGGGCTTCACATTAATCTTCTTTCCCGTGTCCAGAAGAACCCTGTCCTGATAGACCACCCGTCCCTCCCTGGGTGTCATAATCCCGGCCAGCATTTTCAAGGTCATGCTCTTGCCGGCCCCGGAGGCCCCCAGGATACCCAGCCGGGAACCCCCGGTGGTCAGGTCCATATCCAGTTGAAAGTTCTTATAAGCCTGTTTCAGGCGTATCTCCAAAGCCATCCTGTCCTACCTCATTATTGATTCACCCTGGTCCACTGTCAGGAAATCCACCAGGAAATCCACATTTCCACCGGAATCCAGCTCCTTTTTCCACAAGAATCTTGCCCTCTTCCACAGAGAGCCTGTTCCTTTTTCCACAAAAACTCACCACTGTACCTTACTGCGGCCGGACCGGCCGGCCAGAAGATTCATCAGCAGCATGATGACAAAGGCAATGATCATCACGATCACCACCCAGATTCCCGCCGTAATATAGTCTCCGTTCTGAATAACCATGGCGATCCGCTGGGAAATAGTCGCCGTCTTACCGGGAATATTACCGGCCAGCATGGAGGTGGCTCCGTACTCACCAATGGCCCTGGATAATGTCAGGACCGTACCGGAGGCTATGCCGGGCCGGGCTGCCGGATAGACCACCTTGCAGAAGATCTTCCAGTCGCTCATACCCAGGGTTCTGCCCGCGTAAATCAGGTTGATATCCACCTGTTCGAAGGCTGCCCTGGCATTCCTGTACATAAGAGGAAAGGAGATCACAAAGGCTGCTATGACACAGCCGGCCCAGGACTGGACCACCTTGATGTCAAAATGATCATACATATACATACCCAGAGGCCGGCGCTTGCTGAACAAGAGCAGCAAAAAGAAGCCGGAGGCCGTAGGCGGCAGGACCATGGGCAGGGTCAGGATGGAATCCACCACTGCCCTTACTCCACTTTTTCTCCCCATGACCCAGCCCGCCGTCAGGATTCCGAAGACAAAGCAGAGCAGAGTTGCCACAAGGCCGGTCTTCAGGGAAATAAAGAGGGGGCTCCAGTCCAGGGATTTTAAAATGTCTGTCAAGGTCTCCATCATTTTCTCTCCTCATCCTATCAATTCGGGGTCTCTTTCTCAGTCCGGGTTTCCAGTTTTCCTCTGTAATCACGATCTCCGACCCGGCTTACCAACTTTTATCTGCAACTATATTAGCAGCCTGCTATCCCGGTTTTCATCTGTAATTACTATTCCCGCCGGATTCCCAGCGCTGTCGCAGGCCGCCTACTCCAGATTAGTATCGAAATAATATTTGTCAAATATGGCCTTGGCTTCATCGGAAGCCACATATTCTACGAATTCTCTGGCGGCTGCCCTGGCGGTATCATCAGCTTCCTCATTGTTAATCTGGGCGATAGGGTAGATGATATCCCCGCTCAGGTCATAGCCCACGGTCTCCAAAATCTCCACCTGGTCCTCATAACCGTAAGTATCAGAATAGTAGGTAGTACCCACTTCACAGGAACCTTCCGTCACTGCCAGCAGGACCTTACTGACATTGCCCTGCTCGCTGATCTCCACACCGCCCAGGGCCTCAGATACCTCCTGGGTTGTGATCAGGGAGGGATCGTCCACCTTTTTGAGGATGCCCATGTTCATGAGGGCCTGCCTGGTATATTTTCCCACGGGAACACTGCCGTCGGCCAGAGCCAGGGACTTGGCATCCCCCAGGCTGGCCAGACCGGTCACCTTGGTCCCGCTGTCCTTGTGGGTCAGGACTACCAGCTGGTTATTGAGCACGTTGGCCCTGGTCCCTTCCACCACAAAGCCTTCTCCCTCCAGCTGGTCCATCTGCTTCTGGGCTGCGGAGAAAAAGACATCACAGGCATAGCCTTCCTCAATCTGGGTCATGAGGGTTCCGGAGCTGTCGGCATTATAGGTAATCTTCACGTCAGGATGGGTCTTGTTATATTCTGCCGCAATCTCATCCATAACAGTGCTGAGGCTGGCAGCGATAAAGACCTGGATCTCCGTCCCGTCAGCTGCCGCTGCCTGAGTGCCGGCTTCTGCCCCGGCCTCCGTGCCGGGCTCAGCATCCTGGCCGGATCCCCCGGCGCTGCCACAGGCTGTCAGTCCCAATAAAAGTGTTCCTGCCATCAATAAGGCCATCAATTTCTTCCCTGCTTTCCTCATAGTCCTTTCTCCTTTCTTTTTCCAGCCTCATTTTCCCAGATTGCTTCCTTCAATCTAGGCTGCCAGTTTCAAATTTATTTTTTCAAAAATGCATTTTCCAGTTTCATTTCATCAAATCAAAATATCCTTTCCAGTTACCTGATTCTAAACAAAGCTCGTCAAAAGCAGTTCTCCTTACAAAAGGTAAATCCTGACCATGTCCCCGGCCCTGCCGCAGCCATTTCTCGGGATCTCCACCAGGCAATTGCTGGCTGCCATGGAGGACAGGGTTCCTGAGGCATGACTGCCGGTCAGAATCCTTACCTGGCCTTTTTCCTCATCGTAGGACCCCCGCATAAAACGCCGGACCCCACCCCGCTTTGGAGAGTCGTTGACCAGACGGCACTGGCGGGTCTTACTTCTTACCGCCGGATTCCGGGACATTTTCTCCAGTACCGGCCGGACCAGTAATTCAAAGTTGACGGCCACACCGTAGGGGTTGCCGGTCAGGCAGATTACCGGCACGTCCCTCTCCCCGGTCCGGAAGGCCAAGGTGGGGGCTCCCGGTTTCAGACTTACTCTCCAGAAAAGCTTGTCTCCATGGAGGTCGGCCATCACCTGGTGCATAATATCCTTCTCTCCGACGGAAACACCGCCGGTGGTAATAATCAGGTCGCTGCCCTTCGCGGCCTCCCTGATCCGGTCCTCCATGACCTCCGGGTCGTCCTGGCAATGGCAGGACTCCAGCCGGCGGAAGCCAAGATCGGCCAGCCGGCCCAGAACCGTAAAGCGGTTGGCATCATAAATCTTGCCCGCTTCCAGAGGGCCTCCCGGTGCCACCACCTCATCCCCGGTGGAGATGACGGTAATGACCGGCTGTCGGAAAACCTCCACCTGGTCCCTGCCGGACCCGGCAATGATCCCCAGCTGCATACCTTTTAGCACAGTTCCTTTTTCCAGGAGCAGGTCTCCCTTATGGTAGTCCTCTCCTGCGTAAACATAATTCTGCCAGGGGGAGATTCCCTTGAAAATGTTGACCTGGCCTGCCTGGTCCTGGCCGGGCTTAAAGTCCGTATCCTCCTGGCGGACTACCGCATCGGCTCCCGCCGGGATAGGCGAACCGGTCATCAATCTGACACACTGACCCTTGTCCACGGTACCGGTATAAACCTGACCGGCATAAATTTTCCCAAGGACCTGCAGGTTTACCGGCTGCTGGTCTGAGGCGGACAGGGTATCTTCCCCCCTCACCGCATAGCCGTCTAAAGGTGACCGGTCAAAGGGAGGCTGGTCATAGGCCGCCCTGATATCCTCTGCCAGTACCCTGCCGGCAGCCTCTGCCAAAGGAAGCGGCTCCGTCTCTTTTACCGGCTCTGCCGCATTCTGCAATATTTCTATGGCTTTCTCCAACTCAAGCATAAGCATCCCCCCTTACTTTCTTGCACACTCACCGGCCCGTCCGGTAAGAATACGGATTCCATGGTCTAACTGGTCCACCACAAAACCCAGGCTTTCCTTGACGGCCTTGGGACTGCCGGGCAGGTTGACGATCAGGGTCTGGTTGCGGATCACCGAAGCTTCCCTGGACAGCATGGCTCTCCTGGTAATCTCCAGGGACCCGGCCCGGATAGCCTCGGCGATACCCGGCGCATTCCTGGTGGCCACCTTCATGGTCGCCTCGGGAGTCACATCCGTGGGGGCAAAACCGGTTCCGCCGGTGGTCACAATCAGGTTGACCTGCCTCTGGTCGGACAGGCGGATCAGTTCCTTTTCAATCCTGGCCTGGTTATCAGGCAGGAGGACAGTCTCAATAATTCTATATCCATTTGCTTCAAGGATCTCCACGATGGCAGGGCCACTCTTGTCCTCCCGCTCGCCCCGGAAGCCTTTATCACTGAGAGTAATGACCGCCGCTGTCAGGGCCCGGTCCGGGTCGGTCCCCAGACATTCCACCTTGTCTCCCAGCCGGATGGTTCCAGGCTCTTTGACTACGGCAAAGACTCCC
>CAMOZD010000131.1 GCA_946630645.1 uncultured Lachnospiraceae bacterium | reverse complement strand
GAAATAGCCCTGAGCCTCAGCCGTGCATCTTACAGGTTTTTGGTTTTCCTTTATCTCTTTCAGCCTGGGATTCTTTCCCATCAGCCTGAAGACTTCTGTTATTTGACCTAGGATTTCCTCCGCCTTCTGCGGATAAAAGCGCCAAGACCCCTTCCGCTATCCTGGTCCTGGGCCTGGTTAGCGGGATTCCAGACCTGCATCTGACCGGAACTCCTGGTCTGACTTTCCTCTGCCCCCGGCTTGTCTGCCGGCAGCTGACTGTAGTCCGCCACCGGTACATTTACCGAAGCCTGGCCAAAATTTGCCGGCACATTTGATGGGGCCTGACCGTAATCCACCGGTTGGTTTGCCGGGGCCTGGCTCTGCCCGCCGGGCTGCTGGCTTAAGGATTCTGCCCCTTCTGCTCCGGCTCCCTGGATAGAAGCCTCCTTCCTGGCGTCATGACTGTCCAGCTTTGCCAGAAGCCAGTTGGAAAACATGGTCAGATAACGCATAAAAGGCTCTGTGGCAATGGCAAATAGCAGGAAGAGCATATAACATTTGTCAGAAATATAGCTGATACCGAAAAGCCTGTGGAAAAAGTAGGCACAGGCAAACATGCCCACCATACAGCCTGCGATCACAACAATCCGGTACAGGTTCATGGGCTTGCTGATATTATAAAGAATTATGAATCCTACGATGGCCAGAAGTACGGTGGAGGCCACGGAAATATCCTTGACGGATACACCGAAGGTGTCCCCGAAGATCACCAGGGCCGCAATCACCAGGAAGTCTGTCAGGGCCGCCGGAGTTGCCTTCAGCAGAACCTTGGACATAAAACGTCCCTTGATCCGCTCATAGTTGGGCTCTAAGGCCAGCAGGAAGGCCGGCAGGCCGATATTGAAGGCCGAGATCAGAGATATCTGGGTCGGCTGCAGCGGGTAGGCAATGACACTGATGATGGAAAATGCCGCCAGCAGCATGGAAAAGATATTCTTTACCAGGAAAAGGGTGGCTGATCTCTCAATATTATTGATGACCTTTCTTCCCTCATCTACAATCTCCGGCATGTGGGAAAAATCTGAATCAAGAAGAACCACCTGGGAGGCCTGGACCGCCGCGTCAGATCCTGAGGCCATGGCCACGGAACAATCCGCATCCTTCATGGCCAGGATATCATTGACGCCGTCGCCGGTCATGGCCACGGTCCTTCCCTGGGCCTGGAGGGCCCGGACGATCTCCTGCTTCTGGTCCGGCTTCACCCGTCCGAATACGGTGTAATTCCGGACGGCCTGGCTGATCTTTTCGGGGCTGTCCAGGCTTCCTGCATCCACATATTCATCCGCCCGGTCAATACCCGCATTGGCAGCTACCCTGGATACGGTCACCGGATTATCTCCGGATATTACCTTAACTTCCACACCCTGACCCTTGAAATAGGTAAAGGTATCTCTGGCATTTTCCCGGATAGGATTCTCCAGCAGGATAAAAAGGGCCGGAATCACTGCCGCCTGGCCTATGCCCCGGTCAGGCAGGGGCGGTGGCAGAGGCTGGCCCGGCAGGGGCTGCAGCTGGCCAAAGACCAGCACACGGTAACCTCTGGCAGCATGCTGCTCCACAAGGGGCCTGTAGCTTTCATAATTGGCAGCCATCACGATCTCCGGGGCACCCATGACAAAGGTCCCATTGGGATAACGAATGGCAGAGTATTTATATTTAGAAGAAAAGGCCATGACCTCCAGAGGCTCAGCCATGGACCCGGGGCCGGTAAAATAGTCCCGGAGGGCCTTCATGGTGATATTTTCATCGGGCATGGACCCGATATAACTTACCACCATGGCCTTTCTGGCCATCTCCTCCTCCTGGCTGAGCTGGCCGGGATAGACCAGACCATTGACCACCATTTCATTGCCGGTGATGGTTCCCGTCTTATCCACGCAGAGTACATCGACCCTGGCCAGGGTCTCGATGCTCTTCATGTCATGGAGCATGACCTTTTTCATGGCCAGTCTGGCCGCACCGAGAGCCAGGGTAAGACTCACCAGCAGGTAGAGGCCTTCCGGGATCATCCCGATCACGGCCGCCACCATGGAAGTAACACTGGCTGCAAAGCCCAGACTTTTCTGGACATAACTCTGGTAAAATAAAATAATGCCAATGGGGATAATCAGAATGCCGGCAAGCTTGACAAAAATATTGATGGACCGGACCATCTCTGACTCTTCCTTGGTCTCCATACTCTTAGCCTGGAGCATCAGTTTGGAAATGTAGGACTCTTTGCCGACCCGGGTCAGCTGGGCATAGCACTTTCCGGAAACCACAAAGCTTCCGCTCATAAGCTCGCTGCCCTCCCTTTTTTCTATCTCGTCAGACTCACCGGTCAGCAGGGACTCGTTGACATTGACATTACCTGCCACCACTATGGCATCCGCCGGAATCTGGTTGCCGGCCGTCAGCATAATAAGATCTCTTTCCACCAGACCTGCAACAGCTACGGTCTGTTCTTTTCCGTCCCGGACAACCACTGCTTTAGGCTCACTCAGTACGGACAGCTTATCCAGTACCTTCTTGGCCCGCAGCTCCTGAACGATACCAATCACCATATTGATGATGATAACCGGCAGAAAAGTCAGGCTTTTGTAGGCTCCGGCAATAATCAAAAGAATGGAAAGAATCAGAAATATCAGGTTAAAGTAAGTAAATACATTCTCTTTTATGATATCTTTTTCTGTTTTTGCCGAGGAAGTCACCTGTTCGTTGCTTTTACCCAGACGAATGGCTTCATTCACTTCCTGGGATGTCAATCCTCTCATAGGCCTATCTCACACTCCTGTTAATCATCGCTTATCTATTTTTACTTATCTGTTTTCATTAATCTACTGGCAGTCGGTCTGTTTTCACTGATCTATGGACAGCCTGCCTGTTTTCACTGATCTATGGACGACCTGCCTGTTTTCAGTAATCTATGGACAGCCTGCCTGTTTTCACTGATCTATGGACAGCCTGCCTGTTTTCACTGATCTATGGACAGCCTGCCTGTTTTCCCTAATCTATGGACAGCCTGTCTGTTTTCCCTAATCTATGGACGACCTGGCAACGGAATGCAGGTCTTTAACAAGTCCCAATTCCCTGAGGGCCAGGTATATTCCTTCGTGATTGTTGTCCTCAGTGACATGGTCAAAGCTGCGTCGGATCTCCTCCGGTGCATTACCCATGACAACGGCCCGGCCTGCCATCTTAAGCATGCCCAGATCATTGTAACTGTCTCCGAAGGCTATGGTCTCCTCCGCCCTGATGCCCAGATGCCTGCACATAAAGGAAAGGGCTCTTGCTTTATCCACCCCTCTGGTCATAACCTCGATCAGGGTTGAAGCCGACTTGACCACCGTCAGGTCCGGGAAAGCCCGGACCAGGTCTGCTTCATAAGCAAGAATATCTTCAGGCTGACAGATACAGAGCAGCTTATTGACCGGGGTCTCATCAGCTATGGACGCAAAAGCCTGCTGCCGGGGCCAGGTCTTTACATAGCCCGCCTCCCGGCATATCCGGGGATCCTCAAGATCCTCCACCATCCAGTCATCTAAGGAATAGATGCCAACAGACATGTCAAAGCCCTTTTCCCTGACAAAGTCCGCCACAGCTTTTGCCCGGCTGGCCGGCATGGACTGGTTGAAAAGGACCTGCCTGTTCTCATCCATGATCAAGCTGCCGCTGCAGGCGATCAGGGGACATTTGAGCTGGTACTCATCCAGCAGCGTATAGATCCCTGAAGCTCCTCTGCCTGATATCAGCACCACCTGGATTCCTTTTTGTATACAGGTCCGGACTGCCTGGGCGGTCATGGGCATAATACTGCTCTTCCCGTCAACCAGGGTACCATCCACATCCGTAAAAATAGCCTTGTATTTTAGATCGCTGCTGATCTTATCCCTATATTCTGACTTCATAAATCTCCTGCCCTGCCCAGGCTTAATCGATTCCCTGCACCATTCCGGTTACCATGGTGCCATCACTAAGTCCGCCTTGCTGTATACCCAGGCTACTTTGCCTTACTGTATACCCAGACCTCCTCCGCCTTACAGTATAGCCAGGCTTTTTCCGGCTTCCCCCGGCCTTAGCCCTGACACAGCATGCCCGTCCTGGCAACTTATCTATAGTAACAATATTATATTATACCAGTAACTTTACCAAGTGAAAAGAGAAAAAATAAAGACCCGCCCCGGCCAAAGGGCCGGAACGAATCTCTTATAAGTCTGCCTGCAGATCATACATCTCTGACTCATTTTCATTCAGAATCAGGTTTTTCCTCAGGGGATACATTCTTTTGTATAGAATTTATTCCCTCACTCAGAATCCAATTCCATAAGCAACAGCGGCCTTGTTCAGTCCTAAAGAGACTGGGTAGAGGTTTCCGTAGTCTTGTCTGTACTGTCCTTGGGCTGGCTAGTAGTGTCTTTGGACTGGGTTGTGCTGTCCTTAGACTGAGTAGTAGTGTCCTTAGACTGGGTTGTGCTGTCCTTGGAATCATCTGTTTTATCTTTAGACTGGCTGCTGTCACCGGGCTGGCTTCCATTGCCTGGCTGGCTTCCATTGCCGGGCTGAATTCCGTTGCCGGGCTGAG
>CAMOZD010000130.1 GCA_946630645.1 uncultured Lachnospiraceae bacterium | reverse complement strand
ATATATCTGCCGGATTCCTGGCTGCCAGCAAGCGGTAGGTCGAAGACCACCCGGGGTTTTAAGAAAAGGAATTTGAGAAGGACAAGATCTGCCTGGTCAAAAAGGATTATTTCCAGATCCAGGACCTGGAGGTATGGGGACTGCGGACCTACTACACCTACGATGGTGTGGACAAAGAATTGGCCCTGGTGGCTTTCGAGGAAAATGGAGACTGGGTATATTGTAATTACCAGGGCTTCAAGGCAGATTATCTGAAGTGACCGGACCAGGCATTGGCGGCAGCCGGTTAAGGAAGTGACCGGACCCGGTTTTGGCGGCAGCCGGTCAGGATAGGAATTAAGGAGACAATCATGGGAAATGTAAAGACAGATAAAGAGAGAGACCGGCTTAAGGAAGAAGAGATTACCAGAGAGGGTAATCCGGCCTGCCCGGAGGGGGAAGCCGGTCTTCAGATGCTCAGGAGAATGAATGGGACCCATTATGATGTGTCCGGCTGGGCCATGGACATGATGGACCTGGATAAGGACCTGTCCGTCCTGGATATCGGCTGCGGCGGCGGTCTGACTCTGGAGAGGATTGCCGGCCGGGTGCCCGGGGGCAAGTTTGCCGGCCTGGATATCTCTGAGGTTTCCGTAAAGGAGACCGGCCTGCGCAATAAAGACCTGGTGGACCAGGGGAGACTGGAGGTCGTCCAGGGCTCTGTGGAAAGCCTGCCCTACAAGGATGCATCCTTTGACCGGATCATCACTGTGGAGAGTTTTTATTTCTGGCCTGATCCGGCCAGTAACCTGAAGGAGGTCTGCCGGGTCCTGAAAAAAGGCGGCCGGTTCTTCCTGGTGGCTGATATTTATAATAACGGCAGACTCAGTCAGGAGGCCCTGGCCAATATCAAAAGATACAAGCTTTTTAATCCCACCAGGGAGGAGTTTGAAAGTCTCCTTGAGCAGGCTGGTTTTTCCGAGGTGACCATCCATACAAAAGAGGGCACGGACTGGATCTGTGCGGAAGGAAAAGCCTGAAAGTCCATTTTGCAGTTTTGTCCCTTCATAGATACAAATGTTAATATGAATTAATATTATATTCAAATTTCCAGTATATTTTGTTGAGTTTCACTCCATATGTGTGGTATGATATATCTGAAGTAGGTATTATTTAGAGGGGAGTATGGAACTATGGATTTGGATATCAGTAAGAGAAAGGAACTTGTGAGATACGCAAGACTTTTCAAGGCTCTTTCTGATGAGAACCGGCTGCGCATGATTGAGTTGGTCGCGGAGAAGGAGTATTGTGCCACCGATCTCCACAAGATGCTTAATATGGGACAGTCTGTATTTTCTCATCACATGAAAAAGCTTACAGATGCAGACATCATTGATTATCGCAAAAGTGGAAAGTGGGTATATTACAATATCAACCAGGATACATTTGAGATGATCAAAGGCTTTCTAAATCAGTTTTCAGATTAGAAATGAGATCTCCGGTGCCGGATCAGGTGCCGGAGATTTTCTTTTGACGTTATTCCTTCTTACGGCTATAATAATACCGTATGATGAGGGATCAGTCCTGAGAGATGGCCCTTCCCATGCCGGAGGGGCTCTTAATATGATTTGTGAAGGATTAATATCATGACGAAAGCAGAAGAATATAATAAGATTGGCATGGAATATTTCTCTAAAAGAGAATACCGGAAAGCATCCGAATATTTCATCAAGGCCTCCAGATTACAGGAGAAAAGCAGCCTCTACCTCTACAATGCCGGCAATGCCTTATGCAGGGACGCCTTAGAGGGGAGAAAGGAAAGCTGCGCCCCGGCCAGGGCCTACCTGGAGAAGGCGGCAGGACTTTTTAATGCGGACGCCTGTTATATCCTGGGTAATACTTATAATCCGGCTGTCTACAAGGTCTTTGAGCCTAAGGACATGAAGACGGCCCTGGATTATTATCTGAAGACAGTGGAATACCGGGCCCAGAGCAGCAGGAACCTGGCCTCGGCCCTCAATAATCTTGGCTGTATCTACGGCGGGGAAAATGATTTTAAGAGGGCGGCCCTCTATACCTGGCTGGCCTGGAAGAAGAACAGCTCTGCGGCCAGGGAGAATTACAAGACCTACTCCAGTCTCCTGGAGCCCGGCCAGATTAGGATTATCGAGTCGGCAGTGGATGCCGGTGACATTCCCATGACTCTTAAAAACCTGGGGGCGGGTCCGGCCCCGGACCTGGGTCCGGATCTTCCCGGACAGGCAGGTCAGCCGGTGACCGGGGGAACGTCTTCTCAGACACCGGTCAAAGAGGAGCCGAGAAAATCCTTAGAGGAATTGATGGATGAGCTCAACAGCCTGGTGGGCCTTGAAAATGTGAAGAAAGAGGTCAACAGCCTGGTGAATCTGATGAGGGTGTCCAGGATGCGTAAGGAGCGGGGAATGAAGGCGACACCCGTGTCTCTCCACCTGGTCTTTACCGGCAATCCCGGCACCGGCAAAACCACCGTGGCCAGACTTCTGGCAGGCCTTTACAGGGAGATCGGTGTCCTGTCCAGGGGACAGCTGGTGGAGGTGGACCGGTCCGGCCTGGTAGCCGGCTATATCGGTCAGACAGCCATTAAGACCCAGGAGAAAGTCCGGGAGGCCCTGGGAGGCATCCTTTTCATTGATGAGGCCTACACCCTGGTTAAGGAGGGCAATGATTTCGGCCAGGAGGCCATCGATACCATCCTCAAAGCCATGGAAGATAACCGGGAGGACTTTCTCATTATTGTGGCAGGCTACCCTGAGCAGATGGACCAGTTCCTGGATTCCAATCCGGGTCTCCGGTCCCGCTTTAATAAAATTATCGAATTTGAGGATTATGACGGGGAAGAACTGACAGACATTTTCCGCCTCTTGTGTAAGAATTCCGGCTACACCCTGACGGCGGCCACCAGGAAATATGTCTCCGAATATTTTGAGGATTATTACCAGAAGACCAGAGACCAGGAGACCTCTGACAACGGGCGGGCAGTCCGGAACTTCTTCGAGAAGGCTGTGGTCAACCAGGCCAACCGGCTGGCTTCAAAGAAGACGATCAGTGACAAGGAGCTGATGGTTCTTAAGCTGCAGGATGTGAGAATGGAGGAGCCGGACCAGGATGAAGAATAAGAAGGTATGGCTGCTTCCCCTGGCGGTGATGGCTGCCATCTGGTTTTTCTCGTCAGCGGGAGCCACAGAATCGTCTATGATGTCCGGCAGTCTGCTGGGCCTGGTCCTGGATTTTATGAAGGGTATCTTTCCGGACCTGGACAAGGCAAGATGGTTTGCCCAGCTTCACTTTTACATCAGGAAGCTGGCCCATATGACAGAGTTTACCCTGCTTTACGGCAGTTTCATTTTTGCCATGACCAAAAACAGAATCAGCTGGGCAGGGCCCAAGGCCTTTGCCTTGACCCTCGCTTATGCCTGCCTGGATGAATTTCACCAGACCTTCGTCCCGGGCAGGTATGGCTGTGTCCCGGATGTGATGATAGACACGATACTGCCCCTGCTGATCACTTTGCTGGGATTGGCGGTCTGGGGACCTGATTTTGAAAAAAGGCCGGGCTGACAGGGAAGATTATAATAGAAAAAGGCCAGGACATTTATGAGATCTGGCAGAGAATGAAACAGGAGGTATATCATGGCAAAGATTTATCAGGGAGTTTCGGAATTAATAGGACATACGCCTCTCATGGAAGCGGTGAATCTTGAAAAGAAATATGACCTGAAGGCCAGGCTGTTATTAAAGCTGGAGTATTTCAATCCGGCCGGCAGTGCCAAGGACCGTGTGGCCCTGGGCATGATTGAGGATGCCAGGAAGAGAGGACTCCTCAAGGAGGGGGCGACAATCATAGAACCTACATCGGGTAATACGGGAATCGGACTGGCTTCCCTGGCGGCAGCCATGGGCTACCGGGCTATTTTCACCATGCCTGAGACCATGAGCGTCGAGCGAATCAACATCCTCAAGGCCTATGGGGCAGAGGTCGTCCTGACAGCGGGAGACCGGGGTATGCAGGGGGCCATAGACAAGGCGGAGGAGCTGGCAGAGGAGATTGAAGGCAGCTTCATCCCCGGCCAGTTTGACAATCCGGCCAATGCCATAGCCCATAAACGGACAACCGGCCCCGAAATCTGGCAGGATACAGACGGGGAAGTAGATATTTTCATGGCTTCTGTGGGCACAGGGGGAACCATCACCGGTGTCGGCCAGTACTTAAAAGAACAAAATGGGGATATTCAGGTCATAGCCATTGAACCGGCTTCCTCCCCCATTCTTTCCAGGGGCTGGGGCGGCCCCCATAAGATTCAGGGAATAGGCGCAGGATTTGTTCCCAAAGTCCTGGATACCTCTGTCTATGATGAAGTATTTCCGGTAGAGGACCAGAAGGCCTTTGATTACAGTATAGAGCTGGCTAAAATAGAAGGGATCAGCACAGGTATATCTTCCGGAGCTGTCCTTTACGCGGCCATAGAGCTGGCCCGGCGGCCTGAAAATGAAGGTAAAACCATAGTGGCCCTTTTGCCGGACAGTGGGGACCGGTATTACTCCACACCCCTTTTTGGCCAGGAATCCTGAGAAAATATCTGATGGAAAATAAGGTGGAATCTG
>CAMOZD010000129.1 GCA_946630645.1 uncultured Lachnospiraceae bacterium | reverse complement strand
TCTACTGCTTCCTGGTTACCCTCTTTGATCATAGCTACTGGGTGGGAGGCACTGCTATCGGTGCCTTGCTGGGAATGGTTTTAAATTTTAATTCAGAAGGCATTGACTTTTCCATGACCGCCCTCTTTGTGACAGTATTTGTGGAGCAATGGCTGACATCAAAGGACCACAGGCCAGCCCTTATTGGCGTTGGAGCCAGTCTCCTTTGCCTGCTTCTTCTTGGAAGCAGCAGTTTTCTGATTCCTGCCATGATACTGATTACGGTCCTTTTGTCCCTGCCTTACAGGAAAGAGGTGAAAAAAGATGAATGAGATGCATTCCCTGGCACTGATCCTAGTGATTGCTGCCGTTACCCTCTTACTGAGATTTCTTCCCTTTTTTATTTTTTCCGGCAAAAGAAAGGTGCCAGGTTACATTATATACCTGGGAGAGAAATTGCCCTATGCCATTATGGGTATGCTTATCGTATATTGCCTGAGAAATGTGGATTTTGCCGGCCTGGCCCATTGGCTTCCCTCGCTGATTGCAGTAGCCGTGGTAGTGGGGTTTCACTTGTGGAAAAGAAACACCCTGCTCAGTATCATTGGTGGAACGGCCATTTACATGTTTCTGCTGCAGACGGTCTTTGCCTGATGGAAACTTCCGGAAGATAGATTTATGCCAGAAAAATCCCGGACCGGATGCGGTTGGGCTGCCTGGATGCTGTACCAGAGATGCCGGTTGGAATGTTCGGATGTTGTGCTGCATGCCGGATTAGATATAGGATGGGATGTTGTGCCGGATGCCGGACTGCATGGAGGGACAGAGATCAGATAAATTAGTATATAAGCCAATCTGTGCTTTGTGTATTATAAATGAATGTAATTATCGAAGAAATAATTAAATGAATGATATATCTGCAAAAACAAAGGAGACATCATGGAGAGTGTAAAGATTATTGATTTGAAATCCAATATTTTAGAGGCCAATGATGCGGCGGCAGACCGGCTTCGCAAGAAACTCAAAGAAGAGAAAACATTTCTTCTCAATCTGATGAGTTCACCGGGATCAGGTAAGACTACAACTTTGCTTCGTACCATAGAAATGCTGAAGAATGACCTGAGGATTGGAGTAATGGAAGCAGATATTGATTCTGATGTGGATGCTAAAAAGATTGCCGCCGCAGGAGCAAAGGCCATACAGCTCCACACAGGCGGAATGTGTCACTTAGATGCCAGTATGACAGAACAGGGCCTTGGGTCCATTGAGACCCAGGATCTGGACCTGGTAGTACTGGAGAATGTAGGCAACCTGGTATGCCCGGCTGAGTTCGATACAGGGGCCAGTAAGAATGCCATGATTCTCTCTGTGCCGGAAGGGGATGACAAGCCTTTGAAGTATCCGCTTATGTTCCAGGTGTGTGATGTGGTACTGGTCAATAAGATCGATACCCTGCCCTATTTTGATTTTGATATGGAAAGATTCACTGAATTTGTCCATGACCGGCATCCAGGAATAGAGGTTATCCCTATTTGCGCCAAGACCGGCCAGGGCATGGACCGCTGGTGCCAGTGGCTTAAAGACCAGGTTGCCCAGTGGCAGAGAGACAAGTAGAAAAACTATGGATGCCATCTTGTATACTGCAGATGGCATCCTTTTTTTCTGTAAAAAAAATTTAGATTTGTAGGATTAGTGTGATGCTAGTGTAATAGTTGGTCTGTTATAGTGGGGCCGTAAAAACAAGAAAGAAAACAAAAGAAATTATTGAGTCAGCCCGTAGACCATTAAAAATGATTATTAAACAATAGTATTTAAGCCGGAAGCATATGCCTCCGGCTTTTTATGATTGGATCTATGGGTCTGATCAGGCAAAGGAAAGGTTTTTATTTATGGGTCAGATCGGGTTAAAGAATGGTCTCTATTTAAGCGTCAGACCGGGCAAAGGAGTTTTTCATACCCATGCTGGCTTTATAGAGGACCTTGTCTAACAGGTCCAGGGTCTCAGTCTCTGCCATGTCAGAAAACTGCTGGTTGCAGTCATTGAGGAAATCATGGACCTGGTCGGGCTGCTGGTCTGTGTAGGCCCGGTCAAAGGACAGGAGCATTTCCATGCCCTTGGCATGAACCTTGTTCTGGTAGCGCTCAACAGGGGAGCTGCAGGTGGAGAAATGGGGGTCAGCCAGGGCGGCGATCAGCCGGTTGGTCCAGTAGAAGCTCTGGGTACTTACTTCCCTGCCGGTATTGGAAAAATAAGCTGGTGTGGTGGTGACATTGGCATAGAAGGGGACAAAGGCATTAAAGACATTGGACCCCATGGCCATCCATTGCAGGGCCATGATGGCATCGGGCCGGTAGGGCCGCAGCTGGATCAGGGCCAGGAAGTTATTGCGGTTGATGCCGATGGACCGGTAGCAGCCCCGCAGGGAGTCGTCCCCATGATTGCCGTAGGGATCGTAGGGTGTTTCCTGGAAATGGTTGGACAGGACATATTTGACGTCATCGACAGTGATTTTATGATCGGGAACCAGACTCCAGGGGATGTCATCAGATTCCGGACTGTAATCGGCCCCAGGTCCATCCCAGGAATAGCTTGTGGAATTTAAGTATCTGGCTATGGCCCAGGCCCTGGGTGTGTTGTAGCTATGGTCAGCGTCATCCCGGCTGCCGAAGGCTGGTCTTACCTTGAAAGCCTTTTCCACGGCCAGGTCATAGTTTTCAGGATGCATACTGCAGTCCAGGTGATAGTCCCTGATAAAGGAAAGAAGGTCAGCGGAACAAAGATGGTCTTTTTTCTTCCCGAAAGCATCTTCAAGATCGAAATAGTCGATACCCTGCTGGTTGGGAACCATAACATAGGCGTTATCCGGGACCCTTCTGGCGATCCAGTGATGGCCGCCGATGGTTTCCAGCCACCAGATTTCATGGACATCCTGGAAACCGATGCCATTCATTTCATAGGTTCCGTATTCTTCTAAAAGACTGCCCAGGCGGAGGACACCTTCCCTGGCACTTTTAATGTAAGGGAGGACAATCGTCAGCATATCCTCCTCACCGATGCCGCCCTCCACTAAAGGGTCAGCCCCCAGGACTCTGCTGTTGGAGCTGATGGTTTCGGTTGCCGTCATGGCCACATTGCAGGCATTGACTCCGGCCTCTCCCCAGATGCCTTCGTGGGCCAGAGCGTTAGGTACGGCTGTGTAGCGGACCGGGTTCTGAGGCAGGGGAATCTCTACTTTGGAGATGACAGACTTGTAAAGTCTGGGCTGGTCCTCTGGGAGGACAACGATGAATTTCTTAGGGTCGAAGACACCGGCAGCGGCATCCTCATTACGGGCAGTCATGGTAGATCCGTCATAGGAAGCATTTTTTCCTACAAGTATAGTTGTACAGGGCATAATAGTGATACTCCTTTAATAAAAATTCTGTCATAAGGCCGGCAGTTCGATCAGCAGCCGGCAAAGATAGTATAGCACAGATTCTTTGTGAAATCATTGCCGCAAACAGGGCGGAACCGGATTCTTCTGCTTAAGACCAATTCCCGGCGGCTGTTGAAATCTTGCTGTATAGCTGATATATTTATAATAAAGATACTAGTGTGATAGTTGGGGTTTCGCTATGGCAGGGAAACTATCCCCAGGATAGTTAAGATAATCGCGGACCCTGAAAGGACAAGGCTGCCGGCAAGGTCATATCATTATGGATGCAGGCTGGTCTGCCGGCCCTGCCGGGGCCGGTCCTTTGGTCTTGGGGTCTGCCGGCCTGCCGGAAATGGAGAAGAGGAAGATGGTCTTGTATTTCAGTGCCACGGGCAATACAAGATATGTGGCAAATAAATTGGCTGGTCTGCTGGGGGATGAAAGTCTGGACCTGCTGGACCGGATTAGGAGAAAAGACTATGGGGAGATCCATTCTGACCGTCCCTTTGTCCTCTGTTCCCCGGTTTATGTCTGTGAGATGCCTCGCTTTCTTGCCGATTATCTGCGCAAGGTAAAACTGACAGGAAGCAGGGAGGTCTACTGCATATTTACCAGCGGGGGTTATGCCGGTATCAGCGGAATTCTGGCCCGCAGACTGTTTCGCCGCAAGGGTATGGTCTATAAGGGACATGGGGAATTGAAAATGCCCCGGAATTATATCAGTAATAACAGCTATCCTGAGCTGGGCAGGGAAGAAATCGAGAAGAGAATTCTTAGCTCTCATGCCAGGATTCCTGCCCTGGCGGATAGGATTCGCCGGGGAGCCAGGCTCAAGTCCAGGCATGTGTGGTTTTTTGAAGTCCTGGTCACACTTCCGGTCAATCCCTTCTGGTATTATAAAATGCAGCCAGTCGGGGATTTCTATGCCACAGACCGCTGTATATCCTGTGGGAAATGTGTCCGCCTCTGTCCTTTGAATGTGATCAGCCTGGCGGAGGGAAAGCCGGTCTGGTCCGGTAAAAGCTGTGCCCACTGTATGTCCTGTATTCAGAACTGCCCGGTGGAGGCCATAGAATATGGCAATGTGACCCAATTGAAAAAACGTTACCGTTTTGATAAATACAAATACCTGCTTAAGGACTGAGTCCCGGCAGGACCCCAGTAACCCTGGTTAATATTCAAGCCTGGGATACTGTTCAAGCCTGGGATACTGTTCAAGCCTGGGATACTGT
>CAMOZD010000128.1 GCA_946630645.1 uncultured Lachnospiraceae bacterium | reverse complement strand
TGGAAATGAGAGAACACCATTTTATGGTCAGGAAATCTAAGGAGATGTGGAGACATTTTTCTGGGATATTTCCTGAAGAAGGAGATTCTCAGGTTGTAAAGATGGTAATTATACAGTATTATTTTAGTATAGAAATTTTTTGGATTATTGAAACATATTCCCTTTTTCAAGTGTGTAATAGGTGTAGAAGTTTTTTCATTTTGTTGTAAATCAGACAAATAATACAAAGTTAAAAAGAAACGTTTAAGAGAGACATGAATAGGAACAAAGGAGGAAATCACATGATGAAGAAGAGTATTTTTGCAATGGCAATGGCAGGTATTATGGCGTTTTCAGGCTCATCCCTGGTTATGGCCAGGAGCGCTCCCATTATGCCTGATGGTAATAGCCAGACGATTGAGACAACGACGGAAACGGCCACAGAAGCCAAGGAGGGTGATTTTACTGCAGAGATTAAAGACGATATGGAGATTGTCACTCCCTATTATACGATTACAACACCGGTCAGATGGATGGGGGCTTATAACATAGAGACCGTAGACAATGAGACCGGTATGTGGTTGCACATAAATTTTAAAGCAGATAAAGAGAAGGGTGGCGGCGGACATCTTTTCAGTGTTCTGATGACGGACGATGATAAATATAAGATTATGCCCAGTTATGATTATCTGGGAGAACTGGAAGACAAAGAAGGACATGTCTACAGTGTGCTTGGGGTATATCCGACGGACGTTCAGTTTACAAAGGAAAATAAGGATAATTACATGGCCATGTACAATGAGAAAGATGGCGTTCTGGATACTTTAAAGGCTGCAGATGGCTGTACCTTTAAAGGCAGGACGGGTATTACCGTGGACTACGGCGAGTCTGAACTGTTCAATGAAGGGGACATGAATACCGCAGTTAAGCTGATCCGGGAAGAATTTGCAAGCTGGAGGGGCTGCGAGATGCACAGCATCAGATACACTTCTGACGACTTTAACAATGAGGAGAATCTCAAGTGGGTAAATGATCTCAGGGAAGGAAAAAACTATGTGGACTGTATGGAGTTCCTTACAGATTTTCATTCTCCTGTAGAGGAAAAATACCTGAAGGATACTGCATGGGAGGCTGATAAGGAGTACAAGGATTATGAATGGATACTGGCCCGTTCAAAGCATGGTCCATGGGAGCTGATCAGCTGGGGCTATTAAAGTAGTTGGCGCATATGATTTTTGAGTGATTTGGAAATCACCAATTTGTGAGGGATGATGCATTCACCTGAACTGATTGGAACCTGCCCGGAGGGGTTAACAAGGTTCGTTTATGAAAAGGCGGGAGAGCTTGGCTCTCCTGCTTTTTTGCATTTTTGCATTTATTGGAAATTGATGAAGGGAAAAGGCCACAGGCCAAGGGCTTTTTCAGAGGAGAAAAACTTACAAATCTGATGGAAATGCGGATGACACTAATTGGAAATATTATGGAAATAATAAAGAAATAATACGGAAATTATGGCCTTGTTTTATGCTTGTAATAGAGTGCTGAAGAGGATATACTATAGGAAAGAAATAGCCAGGTCTGCGGTTTGGATAAATATATTTCAGAAAGAAGGGCACGCTATGACTGTAGAAGAAATGAAGGCACGCAAAATTGAACTGGGTTTAACGAACGAGATGATTGCAGAGGAGTCAGGGGTTCCCTTAAGTACGGTCCAGAAAATATTCAGTGGTGTCACCAAAGCACCAAGGAAGCTTACCATCATGGCTATGGAAAAGGTTTTGAAAAAAGAATCCCTGAAGGAAGAGTCGGTTAGCGGAGAGGAAAAGCTTTATACTATAGATGACTATTATGCTTTGCCGGAGGATCAGCGGGTGGAGCTGATCGATGGCAGCTTCTATGATATGGGGGCACCGGCCCTGATTCACCAGAAGATCCTGGGAGATCTCTATCTGCTTTTCAGGGAGTGTGCCGATGGTCATGAAGGACCTTGTGAGGTTTTTCTTTCACCCTGCCATGTCCGGCTTGACCGGGATAATTATACCATGCTGCAGCCGGACCTGCTGGTGACATGTCAGGAATATGATATCCAGGCCAGTTTTTATGAGGGAGCTCCCGACCTGGTAGTGGAGATTCTTTCCCCTTCCACCCGGTCAAAGGATCTGCTCCTCAAGCTTTATAAGTATCATCAGGCGGGAGTTCGGGAATATTGGATTATTGATCCCAGGTTCAGGACAGTGACTGTCCACTATTTTGCTGAGGAAGACTATCATCCGGTTCAGTATGATTTCGATTCCCGGATACCTGTCTCTATCTCCAAGGGAGAGTGTAAGATAGATTTTTCTAAGATTTCGAAAAACCTGCAAAGATATTATGACAAGTAAGGGGAGGCATGGAATGGACATGGAAAAACATCTGCTTCTTATCACAACAGGAGGGACCATCGCCTCAGAGAACGGGGGCAGCGGCCTGGCTCCTACGATCTCGGCTGAGAAGATTGTGGCCAATATCATGGATCTGATCGGGTCCTGCACCATAGATTTCATGGAGCTTTTCCGCATAGACAGTACCAATATGGAGCCGGAGCACTGGCTGGCCATGGCGGCGACCATCAAAGACATGTATGACGACTACGATGGTTTTGTCATTACCCATGGGACAGACACCATGGCCTACACGGCGGCGGCCCTGTCCTATCTGATCCAGGACCCGGACAAGCCCATTGTCCTGACCGGGTCCCAGAAGCCCCTTATGGACCGGGTTACGGATGCCTTAAAGAACCTGGCAGACAGTGTCCGCTTCGCCTGTGAAGAAGGCGTTAGCGGGGTGTACATCGTCTTTGCCGGCCAGGCCATCGCAGGGACCAGGGCCAGGAAGTTCCGGTCCAAAAGCTTCAGTGCATTTTCCAGTATCAATTATCCCGAGATTGCCGTCATCGATGGACCCAGGGTTTTAAAATACGCGGTGCCGCCCATGCCGGAGGGGCCTGTGAGATTCTACCACAACATGGACCCCAAGGTTTTCCTGCTTAAGCTGATACCGGGTATGGATCCGGCTATCCTCGACTATATCAGTGACCACTATGATGCTGTGGTGCTGGAGACCTACGGGGTCGGCGGCCTGCCTTTCCCTAAGGACAGAAACTTCCTTGAGGGTATGGCTACCCTTGCTGACAAGGGAATCCCGGTGGTTATCGCCACTCAGGTGGTTATGGAAGGAAGCGACCTGGCTACCTATGAGGTAGGCTTCGAAGCCATGGAAAAGTATGATCTGATGCAGGCAAATGATATGACTACTGAGGCAGTAGTGACCAAGCTTATGTGGCTTTTGGGCCTGGGCCTCAAGGGGGAGGAGCTTAAGGAGGCTTTCTACAGGCCCGTAGCCCTGGATACGGTGCCCGTCAGTGTGATCTGAATACCGGTGACACCGGTAAATAATATAAAAACTTATAAGGAGGAGGAACTAATATGGGATTATTTGGTAAGAAAAAAGAGACAAAGGGTGTTAAAATTTCAGATGTATTCTCATTGGAAGATCTACAGACCATCAAAGGGACTATAGAACCCAAATTGAATGGCGGCCAGTACAAGGCCCTTCCCCAGACCCTGGCTAAGGGATTGATGGATTATGTAGGAAATCCCGAAAAAGAATTTAGTCCTAATAAGATGAAAGGCCTGGCTAAAATAGCAGTGTCATTTAAGGAGATTGAGCCTTCCCTGGGGCCGGTACTGCAAAAGGGAATTGAAAAAATCAAGGCCTTATGATGGTAGACCGGGTATTATGAAGATGGGGCCAGGTCTTATGGTGATGGAGCCGGCTTTAAGATGATAGGCTGGAGGGTTGGCCCATGGGCCATGAAATTGGTTCATAGTCCTTGAGGTTGAATCATGAGTCATGGGATTGGCTCAAGAGTCTTTGGTTTGAATCCGGATGATTTTCAGTGAAAGAAATCATTTAAAATGTATCAAAATGTTATAATTTTATATTAAATGTATACCTGTTATTTTAGAAAATATGCTATAATAATTCTAAAATAGGAAATAATGTTTCCTGAAGATCCCTTTAAAAAACTGCTGTCAGAGTTGATGGGGTTGTGGTCTTTCGCAATAGCGGAGACCGGCCCAAAGTCTGACATCTCACTATAAATAATTATTAATATATTTTTTTAAAGGAGGACTTATTATGGCAAAAAGAATTCTGATTTTCGGAGATTCCAACACATGGGGCTGGAACCCGGCAAATGACCTGGTTCAGAAATTGTTCCGCTGGGATGATGACGTTCGCTGGCCTGGAGTAATGCAGAAGGAACTTGGTGATGACTATGTGGTAATTCCTTCCGGCTTGAATGGAAGGACTTCTGTATGGGATGATCCCATCGAGGAATACCGCTGTGGCAAGGACCAGATTATTCCTACCCTCGATATCTATGATCCTTTGGATCTGGTTATCATTTTTGTAGGAACCAATGACCTGAAGGTTCGTTATACGGTTTCCGCCCAGGATATCGCCAACGGTGTTGCTATCATCGTGGACAAGACCCTTCATCATGAGGGCTGCTTCTTAGAGGGAGGTCCCAAGGTACTCCTGATCTGCCCGCCTCCTCTTGGCCCGGTTGAGAATGGTATCTTTGCGGAAATGTTCGGTGGAAATGTAGAGAAATCCAAAAAGCTGCCGACCTATTTTGAAGGTGTAGCCAAGACTTATGGCACCT
>CAMOZD010000127.1 GCA_946630645.1 uncultured Lachnospiraceae bacterium | reverse complement strand
GTATCGTCGGTGACACCATGGGTAAATACCATCCCCACGGTGACAGCTCAATCTATGGAGCCCTGGTTAATCTGGCCCAGGAGTGGTCAACCAGGTATCCCCTGGTGGATGGCCACGGCAATTTTGGATCTGTGGACGGAGACTCTGCCGCGGCCATGAGATATACAGAGGCAAGACTTTCCAGGATCTCCATGGAGATGACGGCTGATATCAATAAAGATACTGTGGACTTTGTCCCCAACTTTGATGAGACGGAAAAGGAACCCTCTGTTCTTCCTTCCCGCTATCCAAACCTGATGGTCAATGGAACCCAGGGTATCGCCGTAGGTATGGCGACCAATATTCCACCCCATAATCTGAGGGAGACCATCGACGGTGTGGTAACCATCATCGATAACTGGGTGGAAGAGGACAGGGATACCAGTATTGATGAGCTTATTTCTGTTGTCAAGGGACCCGATTTTCCAACCGGTGCCATGATCCTTGGAAGAAAAGAGATTGAGAGGGCTTACCGGACAGGCCGGGGTAAGATCAAGGTCCGTGCCGTGACCAATATAGAGCCCATGGGTAATGGCAAGCAGAGGATTATTGTCACCGAGCTTCCCTATATGGTTAACAAGGCCAGACTGATTGAAAAAATCGCCAGTCTGGTCAAGGAAAAGAGAATTGACGGCATCACCGAGCTCCGTGACGAGTCAGACCGCCAGGGTATGAGAATCTGCATCGAAACCAGAAAAGATGTCAATGCCAATGTACTCTTAAAACAGCTTTTCAAACATACCCAGCTGCAGGATACCTTTGGCGTGATCATGCTGGCTTTAGTAGATAATCAGCCCAAGATCCTGAATCTGAAAGAAATGCTGACCTACTACCTGGACCACCAGAAGGATGTGGTGACCAGGAGGACCCAGTATGAATTGAATAAAGCCAGGGAAAGAGCCCACATTCTGGAAGGACTGCTCAAGGCCCTGGATTTTATCGATGAAGTAATTTCCATTATCCGGGCTTCTAAAAATGTGGCTGAAGCCAGGGGGAACCTGATTCAGCGTTTTGGATTTTCCGAAGCCCAGGCCCAGGCCATCGTGGATATGCGTCTCCGTGCTCTTACCGGTCTGGAGAGAGAGAAGCTGCAGGCAGAATTCGATGAGCTGGAAAAGAAGATTGCCGAGTACGAGGCCATTCTGGCTGATGAGAAGGTTCTTCTGGGAGTAATCCGGGAAGAGATTCTCTTAATCAAGGAAAAGTATGGTGATGACCGGAGAACATCCATTGAGATGGATGCCGAGGACCTCAGTGATGAGGCCCTGATCCCAGGCCGGGATACGGTAATCACATTTTCCAGGATGGGTTATATCAAGAGGATGACCATGGATAATTTCCGGGCCCAGAACCGGGGCGGAAAGGGAATCCGGGGCATGAATGTCATCGACGATGATTATATTGACAAGATGTTTATGACCCACACCCACTACCATGTTATGTTCTTTACAAATAAAGGCCGGGTCTACCGGCTGAAGGGTTATGAGATTCCGGAGGCAGGCAGGAACGCCAGGGGAGTCAATATTATCAACCTGCTCAATCTGCAGCCGGAGGAAAAGGTTTCCGCTGTGATTCCTATCTATCCGGGTATAGAGAGTAAGTATCTGATCATGGCCACCAGGAACGGCCTGGTGAAAAAGACAGCATTTTCCGAGTATGATAATGTGAGGAAGAACGGTCTGATCGCCATAGTCCTCCGTGACGGGGACTCCCTCATTGAGGTCAAGCAGGCAGCGGACGATGAGGATATTTTCCTGGCAACCCGGTACGGTATGTGTATCCGCTTCCATATGTCTGATGTCAGGGAGACCGGACGGGCTTCCATGGGAGTGAAAGGAATAAATCTGAATGACTCCGACCAGGTGATTGCCATGCAGATGTCCTCGGAAGGAACAGACCTGCTCTTTGTCTCCGAAAAAGGTATGGGAAAGAGGACTCCTGCCGATGAGTTCAAGACCCAGCACCGGGGCGGCAAAGGTTTGAAATGTTATAAGATTACAGACAAGACCGGGGATGTGGTGGGTATGAAAACCATATCCGATGGAGAGGAGATCATGCTGATTACCACGGAAGGTATCGTTATCCGTATGAAGACGGAGGATATCTCGGTGATTGGACGTTATACTTCCGGTGTCAAGCTCATGAGGATCGATGACAACAGTCTGGTTAGAATTGCCAGTGTGGCTAAGGTCTATCTGACCGAGCCGGAGCCCGAGGAGGAGAATCCTGAAGCAGACAGTGGTTCGTTGGAGTATGAGGCAGAGGGTAAATTTTCTGTAGAAGAGTCTTTTGCAGAGTCTGATGAAGTTGATTCTGAAGTAGAATCTGAAGTAGGATCTCAGGCCATGGAAGGCCAGTCAGAGTCTGATACCAGCTCTCAAGCTGTAGATTCAGAAAAAGAACCGGCTGCAGGTCTTAAAGAGGATGATGGGTCCCGGGATGATTCCCTGAGGAAGCAGCTGATCGACAGGGCTTTTGACGATCAGAAGGATGAGTAATGATATCGTTTTAAAAGACAGTAAGGGGCACCGGGAGGTGCCTCTTGTTTCGTGTTTTTATGCTTGTCAGGGCATAATTTATTGTCCATGGAAAATATATTATGGTAGAATATTTTCCAAAGTAAAAAGTAAGTATAACAGGATAAATTATTTTCCAGAGAGGATAATGAAAGATGAGACGGATCAGTGTGGATACAATTACAAAAAATATCAAGGAAATGTGTATTGAGGCTAATCTTTTTCTTACTGATGATATGAGAAAGGCCTTGCTTGAGGCCGGTCAGCATGAGGAGAATCCTCTGGGGGTCCAGATTCTTAATCAGCTTCAGGAAAATCTGGCTATTGCCGGTGAGGAAAGAATTCCTATCTGCCAGGATACAGGTATGGCTGTTGTGTTTGTTAAGATCGGCCAGGAGGTATATATCGAGGGAGGATCTTTAGAAGAGGCCATCCATGAAGGAGTCCGCCAGGGCTATGTGGAAGGATTTCTGAGAAAATCAGTGGTTGGGGATCCTTTGATCCGTGAAAATACCAAAGATAATACTCCGGCTGTTATCCATTATGAGATTGTGCCTGGTGACGGTCTGCAGTTGACAGTGGCTCCCAAAGGCTTTGGAAGTGAAAATATGTCCAGGATTTTTATGTTGAAGCCTGCAGAAGGCATCGAGGGAGTAAAAAATGCTGTCCTTACTACGGTAAGTGAGGCAGGTCCCAATGCCTGTCCGCCCTTTGTGGTGGGTGTGGGTATCGGGGGTACCTTTGAGAAGGCTGCCCTTATGGCTAAGAAGGCTTTGACCAGGCCGGTGGGCAGTCATTCAGAGATAGAATATGTGAAGGATTTGGAGGAGGAGCTTGTTGACAGGATTAATAGGCTTGGGATTGGGCCTGCCGGGCTGGGCGGAACTGTGACAGCTCTGGCGGTAAATATTAATACCTATCCTACTCATATTGCAGGGTTGCCCGTGGCTGTGAATATGTGCTGCCATGTGAACCGGCACGCGGTCCGCGAATTATAAAGAATTCAGAAAAGCATTTCTTCACCCAAAATAGTAAAACTGCCGGCATCGATAAGCAGGGGCAATAAAATCAGCTGTAGCAGCTAATAATAGTTGTAAAGGAGTGTTATCACTATGGAAAAGAATATAAGTGTTCCTCTCAAGCAGGAGGATATAGATCAGCTTAGGTCTGGTGATTATGTTTATCTCAGTGGTGTTATTTATACGGCCAGGGATGCGGCTCATAAGAGAATGTATGATGCTCTTGAAAGGGGAGAGGATCTTCCTATAGAATTAAATGGGAATATTATTTATTATCTTGGGCCAAGTCCGGCAAGAGATGACCAGGTGATTGGATCTGCCGGTCCCACAACTTCCAGCCGTATGGATAAGTATACTCCGGCCATGCTGGATCTTGGTCTTAAGGGTATGGTTGGCAAGGGAAAAAGGTCTGATGAAGTAATTGAAGCTATAAAAAAGAATGGGGCCGTATATTTTGCCGCAGTGGGAGGCGCTGGAGCATTGCTTTCCAAATGCATTAAGAAATCTGAAGTTGTGGCCCATGATGATCTGGGAACGGAAGCCATTAGGAGGCTGGAGATTGAGAATCTGCCGGTGATTGTTGTCATTGATAAGGATGGTAATAATCTTTATGAGACTGCAGTGGAGAAATGGAAAAAGGACTGATATAGTAAATCATTCTTTTTGTTCTATTAATCTCCCTTAATATTTTTCCAGGAAATGCTTTCTCTATCCATTTAAATGGGTGTTGACAAAAATATGAGATTTTGATAATATAATAAAGCACTTCATTGTTTGAGGTGCGAAAATAATATGTTCTAATTCATTTAGGCATTAGGAGAAGTACTCAAGTGGCTGAAGAGGCGCCCCTGCTAAGGGTGTAGATCGTTTGCGCGGTGCGAGGGTTCAAATCCCTCCTTCTCCGTTTTATTTTTCGCTTTTTTTCAGGTTTATGGAGAGAAGCTGGAAAATATATAATTATTGACAGATTAAAATACGTATAATATAAGATAAAAAAAGTCTTGACTTTATGATTTCAATCTGTTAGTATAAGGAAGTTGCGATAAGCAACACCAAGTAGCTTGACAACTGAATAACAAAACAACCTCGAACGTTCAATTCAATGAGCAGAGA
>CAMOZD010000126.1 GCA_946630645.1 uncultured Lachnospiraceae bacterium | reverse complement strand
TCTATACCTTGCGGGAAATGCTGCTTAAACAGAAGCTGGACCTAGTGCTGGATTCGGAGTCCTACCATGCCAACATCACCCATGTGCGCCTGTTCCCTAATACCCTTTTATATGCCGTGCCAAAAAGTCTCATTCAAAGCCGGGAACTTCTGAAGAAGGGCTTGTCAGCAGAAGACATCTGCCATGGCAGGCATATTAGAGATAAGAACCCTGTCATAGGGATGGAGGAAGTGGTGGATATCCCATATCTTTCCCTACAAGCAGAAAATGAATTGTACAGCAGGGTCCAGGTGCTGTTTAATCATTATGGTTGCAGGCCTGAGACGGCTATGTATTTCAACCAGCAGCTGACCTCCTACCGCTATGCCCAACAGGGCTTTGGAGCCGCCTTTATCGGAGATACACTGATTAAGGCCCAGCCCACGGATCAGCTTCTTTTTTACCTGTTTGACTATGAGATTCCCAAACGGTGGATTTCGGTGGCTTATAAAAGTGACGAATACCTGACCAAGGGGGCTAAAATATTCCTCGAGACCAGTAAATCAATTTACCGGACATGCTGATGTTTGACGGCAGAAGCGGCTTCCCCTTCCTGTTGACATATGAGAGGGTCAACTCTATAATCAGTAAGACAGAGGAGAGCCGGAAATATGTCTGATCAATCTTATAGAAAATCCACCCTACAATATAATAATATGGAAGAGGAAAGCAGGAATTTTTACCGCAAGGTGGCAATCCTGGTTCTCCCCATGGCCCTGCAGAACCTGATTAATACCGGCATAGCGTCTATTGACGTGATCATGCTGGGAAGAGTTGGGGAGAAGGTGCTTTCCGGGGCTTCCCTGGGGGCCCAGGTTGCCTTCGTCATGAACCTCATCGTCTTTGGCCTTTGTTCCGGAGCCTCCGTTCTCATTGCCCAGTACTGGGGTAAGAAGGATATGCGGTCCATAGAGACTGTCTTTGGTATCTCCGCAAAACTGGCAGTCCTGTTGGGGCTGGTCTTTATGCTGGCCGCTATGCTTGCCCCCGGCTTTCTCATGAAGCTTTTCACCAATGACCCGGAGGTAATCCGGCAGGGAGTCCGTTATCTTCGCCTGGTGGGCCTGTCCTATCCTCTGAATGCCCTGGTGATGATTTACCTGAACAGCGTCCGTAATCTGGGCCAGGTCCGTATCGCAACCTTCGCTTATCTTGTCTCTCTCGTGACGAATGTGCTGGTGAACAGCATCCTGATTTTCGGCCTGCTGGGTTTTCCGGCCCTGGGGGTCAGTGGAGCGGCCATAGGTACAGTGTGCGCCAGGGCGGCGGAACTACTGCTGGTATTGGTCTATGACCGGAAGCTTAATCCGGTTTTTAAAATTAAAATGGAATTCTTTTTCCGGAAAGATAAGCTGCTGGAAAAGGATTTCCAGACCTATACGGTGCCTGTCATAGCTAACGAGCTCATGTGGGGTCTTGGCATGTCCACCATGGCGGCCATCCTGGGTCATCTGGGCAGTGAGGTCATCGCTGCTAATTCCGTAGCCCAGGTCTGCAGGAACCTGGCCACGGTTCTGGGCTTTGGAGTAGCCAGTGCAGCGGCTATCATGACGGGAAATGTCATCGGCAGCGGCGATATCGGACTGGCCCGGAGAAACGGACGCCGCTTCCTCCTTCTTTCCCTGCTGACAGGCCTGTTCGGCGCGGGAGTAATCCTTCTGGTCCGCCCGGTCCTCCTGGCAACCATGGTCCTTACGGAAGGGGCGGCGGAAAATCTGTCCTTTATGCTTTACGTCATGGCAGCCTATGTCATTTTCCAGACTGTGAATACGACGGCTGTTGTAGGCATATTCCGGGGAGGGGGAGATACCAGATTCGGTTTCTTTCTGGATGTGGGCTTTATGTGGGGAATCGGTATCCTCGGCGGCTTCTTAAGCGCCTTTGTTTTTCACGCCCCAACCTTTGTTGTGATCGTTTTCCTTCTCTGTGATGAGGAGCTGAAACTGCCCATCACCCTGCTGCGTTACCGGACATATAAATGGCTGAGAAATGTGACAAGGGATTGATATTACTGATTCTAATTAGTATTTTCCAGTAGTTTGGAAAAACGTTCAAACGTTCAATAGAAAATAGAAGCAAAAGCTCTGGAATGATCCAGGGCTTTTCTTATACCATGAAGATTCATTTTGCCTCTTATTGAAATGATAAAGGAATCGTGCTATTATAGTTAGAATTAACTAACTAGTGATAGGAAAGTATTAGCAACTAAATATTTCTAATTAACATTTACTAGCTAAACATAACCAGTTAACAATTGAGAGCCATGGACTAAAGGATATGGTTCAAAAAATAGGAGGCAGTATGGGATTATTCAGAAAATATGTGAATCAGACAAGAAAGCCAGAGGGTTTCCTGGGCAAAATGATGGTGAATGGAATGAATGGCGGCCATGGGAAGATGTCAGACTGGGGCATGTCCTACCTGACAAGGATTGACCCAGAAGAGATTCTGGAGATCGGTTGTGGTGGCGGGAGAAATGCCGGTCAGTTGATGAAGAAGTACCCGGCTGCGAAAGTGACAGCCATTGATTACTCGCCGGTCTCTGTAGAGAAAGCAGAGATCTATAACAAGGAAATGATAGAAGCCGGCAGATGTATCGTCCGGCATGGAGATGTTTCGGATCTTGACCTGCCTGAGGAAAAGTATGATCTGGCAACGGCTTTTGAGACAATCTATTTCTGGCCGGGTCTTGAAAAATGTTTTGGCCAGGTGGCAAAGGTACTAAAGCCCGGTGGTGTTTTTATGATCGTCAATGAGTCAGATGGAACCGATAAAACTGGCTTGAAATTTGAGAAGATCATCGATGGCATGAAGTGTTACAGGGCAGAAGAAATCGAGGCCGCCCTCAAGACGGCCGGCTTCTCTAAAGTCAAGGTGGGCCACCACCAGAAAAAACCCTGGATTACTGTGCTGGCTAAAAAATAGGCCAGGATCTAAGCATGCTCCAGACACATCATCCCCTCCCCACCTTATCCCTGGTTTAAGGTGCGGAGGGGATTTATAGTTAACACTGGTTTATCTCCTGTATGACTTGTCTTGCATAGCCTAAAAACCCGATTTATCTCCTGTATGACCTGTTTTGCATGTTCCAGAAAACCAGCTCCTTCTTTGGTCAGTCTGATGAAAAGCTTTGCTGACATATGAATAAAAATGCTACTGCCAGTAGCAGATGCCTCGGTCTTTCTTTGCTATACTCAGCTCATCAAGTCAAGCAAATATATAGCAGGGAGGTAGTAAAAATGAGAAAGACATTTACAAAGAAGGATTTACACACAGGAGATATTATTGAGACAAGAAACGGAGAAAGAGGAGTAGTGATTCTGGAGCTGGACGCTATTATTTATCAGGCCGGTGGCCTGGATATACTCGATGAGGTCTTTACGGATGACTTATTCATCGACGGACCACAGAGGGAGGGAGACATCTTTAAGGTCTACCACGACCCGGAAGGCCCCCTTGGTTTCAACAAATTTTTTGGACTGGACCCTGTTTTCGTAAGGAAAAATAATAAAAGAACAAAAGAGCGGGCCGCGGAGCTGGATGATAAGTACGATGAAAAAAAGGGTAAGGTCAAAGTGGTGTTACTGGAGTCCTATTTCAGGCGCTGTACAGAAAAGTACATTGATTCTTCCATGGACAACAGAGGGATCGATATAATAATCAGTGAGGCACCAAGTATGACCTGTTGTGGGCAGATTAAGATTGGCAGGTCTTTCATTCCGGTGCCCGGCACAGAGAATCTCTATATCTTCTATAATCCCTATCAGGAAGAGTGGCACCGTAAATGCGTTGAGGAACGTAGCAGGCTGTCCCGTCCTGAAGATAAGGAGCCGATAGTAATTATCCCTGAAATGGAACTGAGTATTCACAGTAAGTGTATGCTTGTCAGAAAGGAATCTGATGACAGGCTCGGGAACCTGAAAGAGGGAGATTTTGAGGCAGCCCGGAACTATCTGAACAGGATGCAGCTATTATAATTTTAGTCATCTATCAAATAAGCTATGGCAATTTTAATCATCTGTCAAATAAGCTATGGCAACTGTAGTCTGTTAAATCAAAAGGCTGATGGAATCATTGCCTGATATGATGTTATGATTTGAATTAAAAATGATATAATAATCAAATATTTTCAAATTAATAATGGAAGATATTTGCAGGAAAGGATGGTATAATTATTATATATATTCCTAAGAAAGATAGGGACCGGGGGATGACAGGATAATCTTTCAGCCGGCATGTAATGGATCTCCGGAATCTCAGACTATAGATAAACCTGAAAATAAATTAAATTCTGTAACATTTTTATCCCGTCAGGTGTGTATATAGTGAATAATAAATGCACATGGTATAGAAAGAAGGAGATTTACAAAGGAGGTTTATTATGAATAAGAATTCCAAGGATTCTAAGAAATGGCTTCTTGCACTCCTGTTTGCAGTCCTGGGGATATTCATCCTTGTTCTTTTTACCAGGTGGGGCCATAAAGGGGTGGAAGATGGAAATGGTCTTGCCGGGGCGGAAAAGAGTGAACTGGTCACTGAGGAAACCGCCCGCAGTAAAGCGGCTGTTCCTGAAACGGGTGACAGTGGTGTGGTCACTGGTGAAACGGCTGGCAGTGAAGCGGCTGGTCCTGAAACAGTTGATCAGGAAGTAGCTGC
>CAMOZD010000125.1 GCA_946630645.1 uncultured Lachnospiraceae bacterium | reverse complement strand
TTGGAAAATGGTCTTGTCTCCCAGTCGATGACCTTCTGCTTACGGGCCAGGTCTGCGTCCTTTTTAGCGATAGAGTCCTTGAGTTTGGCCATCTTCTTCTCAAAATATTTCTGCTGATAGACCAGGAGGTCTCCGCAGACATCAAGCAGCTCTTCCGTCGTGTATTCCGGCAGGGCATGGCCGGAGTCGTCTATGGGATCCAGGAAGAGCTTGCCATCTTCCCTGCCCAGATAGTCCCGGGCAACCTTTTCATTGCCCTCCTCAAAGCGGCTCATCAGCTTCTGCTGCTGGCCCGGCTCATAATAGATGCCGCTACTCATGGTGATGTCCATGGGATACCAGGTCAGGTTATCAGACCGGGAGATCTTGCGGACAACCACGCCGCAGGCGGAAGTTGCGTTGGAAACCCGGTCGATGAGAATAAAGGAACCCAGGGAAGGATTCTTCTCAAACTGGTCAAAAACTATTTTCTCTGACAGGGAGATGTCGCAGACAGCCAGCTCGTTCTTGTAGACGGCCTCGGCCTTGACCTCATCTCCTGAATTGACATCCAGCCGGTAGCGGATCTTCTGGACTGTGGCCGGCATCCTTACGGTCCCCAGCTTAAGCAGGACAGACCCCCAGGGCTCCGGCACCAGGGCCTGGGTCAGGCTGTCCCTGGCCTTCATATAAAGGGCCTGGCCATGGGTGATGTTGTTGAAATATCCGATATGAAGGCTTTTAGCCTTGTTTCCCTCTTTTCTGCCACAACCTGTCAGGACGGTAAGAATACACAGGACCGCCAGTATGACGGAGGTCAGCTTTTTGATCATATCATTCTCCCAGCCAGTTTTCGTCTGCCGGACAGCACAGATATGTATTATTAAGGTTATTTTTAATCTTATTATCCTTAAAAAATATTTATTACAAGGACATTGTTTCCAAAATAATCCACCGGTCTTCTAATGTCAGGCAGCAAGGTCTTTCCAAATCCGGATTCCCTGGGAAGCTGATTCTTGTTACATCGGAAAACAATGGAAATAAATATGCTATTTTTTATCATGAGGACTAAAAGTGATACAAATATGGGGAAAATGTAAAGAAGAATGGGCTTTTCTTCTAAAACGGTCCGTTTTCTTACTGGATTCTTAAGACTTGAAAAAAAAAGGACTGTTCTGCCGGTCAGGGAGGAAATCCTCTAAAAAGGTTCCCTCTGTCTCAGCAAAACAGTCCCTGCTAGAAACGGGTTATATAATTATCTTTGGATAACCAGTCCCTGGTCTTTGATTTCTTTTATAATCTGCTGGCGCCAGGCAGCGATAAAGTCTGCCGCCCGGTCCGGGTCCCCGAAGCCGAACTGCCTTCTGGCCGCCGGCACCTGATCGTCGCTGACCACGGCCAGACAATCCTCCGGCCTAACCCGCATACCCCGTCTCAGAGCCTGGCGGTAAACCAGAATCTTAGGGTATATGGTCTGGCTGCCTCCTTCCAGGAGGACCAGGTCCACGTCATGGACAGCCATAAGCATCTGGTCCAGATCTAAGGGCCGGTTCTCCATCCAGACCCCCTTATCCACGGAAAAAAGACCAGTCATATGAGTACCTGCCTGGGTCAGCCGGTAGCTGTCCTTGCCCTCCTTGTCCACCTGGAAATGGTGGGCGTCATGTTTGAGGCAGGCCAGCCGGAGTCCCCTCTCTTTAAGACAGGGAATAAGTTTCTCCAGAAATGTCGTCTTACCGCTGCCGGACCAGCCGGTGACAGAAATCACCGGGAGAGGGCCGGACCTGGTCATGGCCCAGGGTCGCGCTGGATCTGGCTCTCCCATTGGCCTGACCTTGTTTCCTGCTGACATGGCCTTGTATCCAACTGGCCTGGCCTCGAGAGAATCTTCCTGCAAGTTCAAACCTTCCGCCATCTCGCCGTCCTCCCCTTTCCGGGACTGGGGCTTGAGATCCTGGCCATCCTCCCCTGGTATGGGTTGGAACGTTGGATCCTGGCCGTCCTCTTCCAGGGCCAGGAGGGCCTCATACTCTTCCCAGGTATTACAGCTTAGGGTCTTGCGGGCACCTTCCCGGACCTGGTCCGCCGGCACATAGGCCAGGTTGAGCTCTTTTAGAACATCCTTCATCCGGTAGGCTCGTCCCTTTTTTATGCCCGTCTTTGGGCCCTTCTCTGGAGCTTTTTTTGGGTTCTTTTTTGAACAGTCGGTCTCACTGGTCCGGGTCTCTTCTACCTGGGTCCTACTTTTCTCTTCAGTCTCCAGACCTTCCTCCAGCCTTTTCCTCAGCAGTGGCAGGACCTTCTTCCGGTAGAGGCCCAGCAGATGCTGCTTTCTCCCCTGGCTGTCCATCATGAGAATAGCGTCCAGGTCAGGCCTGTCCATGAGTCGGCCATAGAGATCCTCTGCCAGGTCATAATCCACAAAAGGCATATCTACCGCCGTGACAAAAAGGATGTCATGGCGGCAGACAGTAAGAGCGCTTTCCAGACCTCCCATGGGACCTGAATCAGGATAGCGGTCCGAGATTTTGGGAAGGCTGATCTGGGGATAGGATTCCTCCCGGCCTATGGACAGCCAGAGATCATCAAAGGCTGCCAGGTTCCGGGCCAACTGTCCCACAAAGCTATTATCTTCATTTTTACCCGCCGGGAGCAGGGCCTTGTCCCTGCCCATCCGGCGGCTTTTTCCGCCACAGAGAATGGCGGCACTCATCTTATTAAGCATCACGATACTGTTTTCTGAAAAGCATGTGCAGGAACATGAGAACCACGTAGCCCACCAGCATGGAAGTAATCCAGATCTGGAGTCCGGCCAGCTGGCTGCAGGCAAAGCCCAGGGCTTCCTTACCATTTTCCGTCAGGTAACCGGCCATCTTCTGGGAGGCCACCACACCGATGGCCATGGGGAAGGTAAGTCCCGCAAAGCCCGGGTAGAAGGCATAGGAGAAGAAATCCGGCAGCTTGAAAATGATGAAGAAGAGGGATGCCAGGACACAAATGTACATGAAGCCCAGCAGCATCTCATTGGGTGTTCCGTAAACATTGATCAAACTTACCACACAGAGAGAACAGGGGGCCAGGAGGACTGCCATGGTATGGTAGGCCGCCGCCTTGATCTCTACATTCATAAGACGCCAGAGCATGAAGGGCAGGAGGACCACATAGATGATACAACCATAGATGGTGATCACCTTGAGGATGGGAGCCGCATTCATGGCGCCGCCGGTAACACAGGCCACCATCCAGCCGTTGTAGGTTACATACCAGCTGGGCATCATGGGAATGAAATTCTTAGGAAGAAAAACATTTCCAAAGGTGTGTCTTACCGTAAATATCAGGATATGGATACAGTGGAGGGCCACCGCGAACATCCATATCGCTTTTCCAAAGCCCATGCCCATCTCATAGTAGAAGCTTCCCAGGACCATGAGGCACATGGAAAATGCTCCGTAGAGACTGGAGGGGATGGTTTGGGCATATTCCTTGAGGCAGGTTCCGGAGAACATGACCATCTTAAGGATATAAGCCAGAATCAGGGCAGTGCCGCAAATCATTACTAGCCAGCGCACCCAAGGAAAGCCGAGGCCGCCATAAACATTGGCCATAGTCAGGGCACTTAAGGTGGTCGCAATAGCTGGGACCGGTAAACGTTCGAGTCTGCTCATCTTAGGCTCCTTTCTCTTATCCCGTATATGATTCATCATAGGAGAACTCGAAGTTATCCTTGATGTGGAAAAAGTCAGAATAGTCGATGTCGAAGAGTGGCTTCTTCACCTTGCGGACATCCAGCCTTCTGGCAATCATCTGCTGGAGGACGCCGCCGTAGGCCAGGTCTCCCTGCAGGAGGGCGCCGATGATCCTGCCATCCTTATGGACGATCTTCTTGTAGACACCATCCTTGTCGTAGGTCTCCACCTTAATCTCCGGGTCTTCCTCCAGGTTAGGGTTGACATCTCCTAAGGACATGGTGGAAATCTCCAGGAAACGCATGGTGGACTTGGAAGCGAAGAAGTCGGTCATCTTAGCATGTTCCCCTGCCATGTTGGCCGCGGCGATCATGCCTTCTTTCACGGCTACAGGCCAGATGGGACTGAGACCGGAGACATCGCCGGCACCGTAGATGTCCGGATCATTGGTCCTGCCGTTCTCATCGTAAACCAGGCCGAACCGGCTCAGCTCCAGGCCGCTGTCTGCCAGGAATTCCACATTAGAGCGGACGCCGGCAGTCACTACGAAGAAATCACAGGGCAGTTCTGTCCCGTCACTTAAAACTACGGTAGTGATCTCATCCTGATCATTCTTGATGACCTCGCTGACACCCACGCCATAGTGCTGTTCCACACCCTGGGCCGCAAAGGCATCGATGTAGGTCTGGGCTGCCCTCTGGTCCAGCTGCTTGTTGAGCAGCCAGCCGGCAAAGTCACACAGGGTTACCTTGACACCCAACTCCAGGAAACCGGTGGCACAGTCGATACCTACCAGGCCGGAGCCCAGTACTACCACCTTTTTCTCCCCGCCGGAGGCCAGCACATCCTGGGCCACCTTCTTCAGGACCTCGATGTCATCGATATTACGGAAGCCGATCATATTCTTGGCCCCGGCCATATTCTTGATAGGCGGGAAGAAGGTGTGGGACCCGGTGGCAATCAGCAGCTTGTCGTAGGACACGGGCTCTCCCTGGTCCAGAAGAAGCTTTTTTTTCTCCCGGTCAAGGCCAACAACCTCCACGCCCTTCATCCACTCAACCTGGTAG
>CAMOZD010000124.1 GCA_946630645.1 uncultured Lachnospiraceae bacterium | reverse complement strand
AGCGTAGGCTCTGAGAAGGACCACCTGGTGGAGCAGATCGGCCAGCTGATGAAAAGTCTGGGCGGATCCATATCCTGCTCAGGCAGTTATCCAGCCTGGGAATACCGTCCGGACTCAGCCCTGCGCAAGCTGATGGTGGAGGTATTTGAAGACCGGTACGGCCATAAACCGGAGTCCACCATGATCCACGCAGGTCTTGAATGCGGCCTTTTCTCCGCCGCTCTCAAAGGTCTGGACTGTGTCTCCATAGGCCCCAGCATGAAGGGCATCCACTCCCCGGACGAAGTCCTGGACATCGCCAGTGTCGGCAGGGTATGGGATTTTCTTCTGGAGGTTCTGAAAAGAATGAGCTGAATACAAGAAAAGACCCGGCCAGGCCTCACAGTCTACTATATGGACTGTGAGGCCTGGCCGGGTCTTTTCTTTTTATTCAACTTTTACCGGCTATTTTCAGCTTTCCCGGCTATGGTTTCCTGGCTCCTTCCCTGTCTTTCTTCCGGTCCCTGTCCCCGGGAGCAGCGCTTGACCATGGCCTCCCGGTAGGGATTGTCATACTGGAGAAAGGTCTTCTCATACCAGTCAACATGGGCTTCCAGTTCCTGGGAACTGATGTCAGGATTTATCATTTTAAACCGCTCTTCTAAAGTATAGGGATAGATTTCCTCCAGAGTCTCCAGACAGATCCCACAAAGCATGCAGGGAAATCTTGGCGCCATATGGGAAAAGGTACATCCCCCATCGATATTAATGGCATTTTCCCGGTAACCAATCATACCGGGAGGAGCTGTCTCACTCATGTAGGAGGTGATGGTCGGTGTATGCCCATGAATAATTATATAGTCTTCGGAAGGATTCCCCTGAAACTGGGGAGGCCGTTCCCAGATACAATACTCCCTGAACTCCTCCTGACTCTTAAACCGGGATGGATCCGGGGGGTACCAGGCATGGACGATCTTATATTCCAGCTCTCCTCCTTCCGTTTTGACCTTAATGGATTTCTCCACAGGCAGGGACTGGAAAAAATTAATGATCGGTGCCACCTTCTTCACATCCACCATATGCCGGTCCACCAGCATCTGGTCAAAATCATAGTAGGTGCCGGGAAAACGGTCGGGCATATCTGTCCTGCCCAGATACCACCAGCGGACAAAGACCGTAAACCAGCTGATCAGCTGATCTTCATGGTTACCACAGACCGACTGGTACTTACCATCTTCTGTGATGTGGTCCATCATCCACTGAATGGTCTCATAAACTTTGGGACCCCGGTCCACGAAATCTCCTACAAAGATAAAACGAGCATCCGGATCCTTCTTTTCAATTATATCTATCATGGCCATGAGATCATCATAGCAGCCATGAACATCCCCGATCGCATAATGCATCCTTCTATCTCCTTCTAAAGGCTTCTATGAACTGTACGCCTTCTTTTGCGGCTGCCGGATCCAAAAGCCGGCCAGATATCCCCCAGGTCTAAACCCGCTGCACCGATGATCTGCATTGGCCAGCCACAGACCACAGACCCAGGGCCGGACCCGCCCCATATCAGTAAAATAATATTAGTAGGTAATACTATAGATTTTAGTCTATATTACATAGTGAACTCTGCTCTCATCAAAGCGCTGCTGCTGGGGTCTGGCCTCCGCCGGATAACCCACCGGAAAAAGCGCAAAGGCTGTCAGTCCATCCGGCAGATTCAGAATCTCCTTCACCGCGGCCATCCTGTCCTCCTCAGGAGCTATGCCCAGCCACACACCGCCAAGACCCAGCTCATTGGCCTCCAGCCACAAGTTCTCCGTAGCGATACTAAGATCAATCTGGGTATATTTGGAAAACATACAATCCTCATAATAACAGGGGACTATAACCAGAGGTGCCCCAGCCGCACAGCCGGCATAGGGACTGGCCTTAGCCAGCTTCCGGATAATACTTTTATTGGTCACCACATAGAATTCCCAGGGCTGCTGGTTGGCAGTCGAAGGCGCCGCCATGGCAGCCTTAAGCAGCAGCTTAATCTTATCCGGCTCCACCGTCTTATCCTTATACTTCCTGACACTGATTCTTGTGAAAATACTATTCATATAATCCCTCCATTTTCACAAACAGGCCCAAAGGCCATGACAGAAATCCTATTAAAAAACCTGCCCTACCCCTCGCATTTCCATACAAGAGTATTTTTTCTTTTACACTTATATAATAATAGAAAACAGTAAAAATATCCACGGCTATTTATAACCTTTTATCCCACCTGCAAGGCCCTGACCCATATAAAAAGATGCAAGTATCCCTGAAAAAGCAATCTGTGCTATACTATCATAAATACAAAAAATGAATATGATAACCGTCGGCTTTCGCGCCGGGCAGAGGCTTACGCCTGCAAAGCAGGCGAGTTGAGACCGAGGCGCAAGAACAAGCCAGGCAGGAAAATCTGATGGTATAGCTGATTCTTTTTATAATTGCCAGACTTCCGGCAGCCTGCAGGCAAGCTGGCAGCAGGATCTTCAAAATAACAGAAAGGAGATGATTCTTATCCCTCCATTAATGATAAACCCTGAGTCCCCCTCACCCATGGACGACATTTTATTCAACACTTCGACCCCCAGAAATGTGGTGTGGCAGATTACAGAGCTGACAGAATTCCGCCGGATCCTGCCTGTCTTCATCGAAAAGGCAGCCTCCAGCGGACAAAAAATTGCCTATATCCATTTCTCCGAGAAAGCAGCTTCCCTGGTAGATGACCGTTATATCAAGGACCAGCGGGTCCAGCTGCAGGAGATCCCCCTGTCCCACCGCTTTGAAGGCTTTTCCGTTTCCGTCTACCAGACCATATGGAACAATGGCCATAACGTCCTCTATATTTTTGACTGTCTTTCCGAACTGCAGACAGCATGGGCAACAGACCTGATGATGGAGAACTTCTTCCGGGTCATCACCCCGGCCATCCGCAGCACCAACAGCCAGGCCTTCTTTCCCTTGATCCGGGGTCTCCACTCCACAGAAACCAAGGATGAGATCCGGAGGCAGACCAGGCTTTTCCTGGACCTCTATTCAGACTTTAATCATATTTACATGCGTCCCATCAAGATCTACGGTATGCCGGATAATCATCTGGTTCCCCATATCTTCCACGGTTCGACCGGCCACTTTGAACCCATTCAGGATGCGGTCTTAAACAGCCGCTTCCAAAGGGCTCTGAATCTGACCTCCCGGATGTCAGCCGGCAGGGAATATGATGAGCACAAGGATGCCTGGGACCGGTTTTTCGACCAGACCCAGCGGGATTTCGAGATGTCCAGGGATATCACCGCATCTTGTGAAAGAATGAGCGAAATCATGATGAGCCGGGATCCCCGGATCCGGGAAATGATCAGGACTCATTTCCGGCCTGAGGACTATTTTTTCGTGAAAGAACACATGGTGGGTACTGGTCTGATTGGCGGCAAGGCCTGTGGTATGCTGGTTGCCCGGAAAATCATTGAAAACCGGAGGCCCGATATCTTTGAACGGATGGAGCCCCACGACTCCTTTTTTATCGGGTCAGATGTCTTCTACTCCTATATCGTGGAAAATGATTTCTGGGATCTCCGGGTCCGGCAGAAAACCAGAGAGGGCTACTTCGACCTGGCCGACAGCCTGACAGACAAGATGCTCCACGGAACATTTTCCAGGAAAATGAAAGATGCCTTCATCCAGCTGTTGGAATACTATGGTCATTCCCCCATCATTGTCCGGTCCAGCTCTATCCTGGAAGATGGTTTTGGCAATGCCTTTGCCGGTAAATATGAGTCGGTCTTCTGTCCCGGCGCAGGGTCCATGGAAGACCGGCTGGCCGAGTTCGAGCAGGCCATCCGGATCGTATATGCCAGCTCCATGAGCCGGTCAGCCCTGGATTACAGGCTGAGAAGAGGCCTGGCAGAGCGGGATGAGCAGATGGCCCTGCTGGTCATGAGAGTCTCCGGCTCCCATTACGGCAGTTATTTTATGCCCTGCGCCGCCGGAGTCGGTTACTCCTACAGTACCTATCGTTTTCTTGAAACCCTGGACCCGGCCGCCGGCATGCTCCGCCTGGTTATGGGTCTGGGAACCTCGGCTGTGGACCGGACGGAAGGCTCCTACCCCAGACTGGTCAGTCTGGATAAACCGGAAGCCACCTCCTTTAAATCCCTGGCTGAACACCACCGCTACTCCCAGCAAAACCTGGAGCTGATCAATAAAGAGACCGGCAAACTGGAACAACTGCCCGTAAGCCGGGTTCTTGATGTCCTTCCCAAATGGCTGAAAAAGATCCTGCTGGGTCATGACCTGGATGCGGAACGCCGTTTCCGGGACCGGGGCATCTTCCGGGATGTACTCTTCGTAAATTGCCAGGGTCTGGTAAAGAACAAGCAGCTGATGAAGGACATGCAGGATATGATGGCCGTAATCCAGGAGGAATACCAGCAGCCGGTGGATATTGAATTCACCATGAACCTGTCTGAGAGCGGGGATTACATCATCAACCTGCTCCAGTGCCGCCCCCTCCAGGTATTCCGGGACAAGGGCCGGCAGCTGATTCCGGAGGACCTGACGGAAGAAGACATTTTTATCGATTGCAGCAACTCTTCCATGGGCCAGTCCCAAAGGCTCCCCCTCGACGCCATCGTCTATGTGGACCCGGTAGAGTACTACAAAATGCCCTACAATGACAAGAACCAGATTGCCCGGATTATCGGTTCCCTCAACTGGTACTACCGGAATAAAAATAAAAACATGCTGCTGATGGTGCCGGGAC
>CAMOZD010000123.1 GCA_946630645.1 uncultured Lachnospiraceae bacterium | reverse complement strand
TCCACAGGAGAGATCGGCCTGGTCAAGCTTTTGTCCTGCCACCGGTTCCGCCAGGGTGTCCGGGTTGAAATGATTTCAGGCAGGAGAGCCTTTGAGACCCTGGAGATTCATTACCGGCAGAATAGTCTCAATGCAAGGAGCCTGTCCGTAAAGCCCGGCGAAACAGTAAAGGCAGTGGATCACCTGCTTCAGGAGATTTACCGGCTGAAAGGTGATCTGATGGAAGCAAAGGGCCGGCTCCAGGATCAGATAGCCTCCATGTGCCGGGGAAAGAATCAGCCTGCGGTTCTGACAGGGACCATGGACCCGGCCGATATCCGCAAGACCCTGGATCAGATTCTGGATCTGGCTCAGGGACCATGTATCCTCCTGGCCGGCCGTGAGGACAATTACAAATATGCTATGGGAGAGAGAGACGGGGACGTCCGGGAGATGAACAGGAGACTGGGAACTGCCCTGCAGGGAAGAGGAGGCGGTAAGCCCTTTTTCGTCCAGGGTTCCCTGAAAGCCGGCCGGGACCAGATCAGAGATTTTTTACAGGCGGAAGGTTTTGAAGTATTCATAACAGATTAGACCAGTGACCAGAAAGGAGCTGATAGGATGAGACTTGGAATAAAGGGAAGCAATGCATGGAAGAAATGGGCGCTTGCCGCGGCCCTGACAAGCCTCCTTGTGACAGGGGCGGCATGTGCTAAAAGTCCTGGGAAAGAGGAGCCTGACCAGGCCACTGAGGCTTCCACCCAGATACTGACAGAGGAGACTGTCGGAGAGAGTGCGGAGGTGGCCGACGGTGTCCAGCTTCCTGACCGTTTTGATAATATGCCCTATGTTATGGAAGCCCTTATGGTCCAGGAGTTTGCCAAGAATATGCCTTATTATACTCCTGATACACCGGATCAGTACGCTGATTCCTTCTATTATTCCATGGCCGTGCTGACCTCCCTTATCGAACAGAGGACAGTCTTTGGTGATGGCGTGGTATCGGGGAAATACTACTACCTGACAGAGGAGACAGTGGATAAGTATGCGGCGGCCTTATATGATGCTTTTGGCCAGGGCAATATGGAGTTTCCCGAACTTAGTGATAACAATGTTTATGCCATGTATGATGAAGACACAGATTCCTATGCCTTCGTGATTGGTGATGTGGGAGATATGAAGACTCATATCACATACTGCAGCCAGGAAGGCGGCCAGTATATCATCAGGGCCAGTCTTTTTAACGGGGACCAGTTCCTGAGAGAGTATGTCTTTTATCTGGTACCTACCTCCTTCATCGCCGAGGTCAATGAGTTCGCCTACTCTGTTCTTGATATGAAAGTTGTGGGTGAAGATGGCCTGGAGGACATGTCCGGTGATGACTGGGGACCTGTCAGTGAAGGAGACCAGGAAGAGACTGCCATGGATTACGAGAACAGCAGCGAGCAGGTTCCCGTGTCTGAGGCAAAAATAGAGGCCGGTGAGTACGCCGGTGAAAGTGTGAAGTATGACAGAACCGAAGAGATTGAAGGGACAGAGTACTATTTCTTCAGGACTGAGTCAGACAAGCTTGTCCTGGTGGACAGCCATGATGTCCAGACTGTCTTCGGGGCTGTGCAGAATAAAGACGGAAGCTGGACTTTTGACCAGTAGAGAGGAGGGAACTATGTCCGTGACAAAGACTTATCTTATAACGGCCGGCTCCATCCCTCTTCTGGAAAGGGGGCTGCGGATGCAGCTGCCGGAAACCAGGGACAGCGGCAGGCCTGCCGGTCCGGGAACCGGAGTCTCCTCTGTCAATAGGGCTGGGAGATCCCTGAATCAGTCCGGCAGTGTCGTCCTTACCCACCTGGAAAATGCGGGCGCTGCAGGAGGCCTTTTCAAGGGGGAGAGAGAAAAGATTTCCCTCATGGCAGGAGGCCTGGTAGCCTGGGAGCTGCTGACCCTTGTCAGGGAAGGAAAGAAAAAAGCCCTTTCCCTCCGGGGAATCAGTGCTTCCCTGATTGCCGGTGGAGGGCTGTCTAACCTGGCAGACCGGATTATCAGGGGGACAGTGACAGATTATGTCCGCTTTCCCAGACTTCCGGGACTGGCCGGCAAACTGGTTTTTAATATCAGTGATTTCTGTATCATAGGGGGTGTTCTCCTGTCCCTGCTGCCAGAGGGCAGGGCACGGAAGGATATTTCTGCCTGATTCTGAGAAGAGGTCATAAGATGTCCGGGATTCTCAGGGAATTGTCAGACTATTGTCTTGTCAATAATAACAGTGAAATTGTATTGAATTTGTGAATTTTGCATGAAAGATATGCCATATTTTTCTGAATTTAAAATTGGAAAATAATGTATGGGGAATAATCCTTGATTTATCCACAATTTCAGGATTGAAAAAAAGGGGAAAAATCGACTTATCCACCAAGTTATCCACTTTATCCACATTTGTAACGGTTTATAAAGTGGGAAAAAACCAGTCAATAGAAAACATTTGTTTTGTAAAAATTTATGAATTTCCATTTTCTGGGTGATCAAAACAGTATTTAATTGTGTAGATAGTTTAGGTTTTTTTCCCTTTAATGTGGTTATTCATTGCCTTAAAGCATGAAACTTGTTATAATACAGGTAACAGATTTCCACAGCCTGCTGGCGGAGTCTGAATATATATAGAAGGAGTGTGATCGTATGCGTTATATTATTTACGGAAAGAATCTGGAGGTATCTGAGAGTCTCAAGCAGGCTATCCATGATAAGTTTCATAAGCTGGAGAAGTTTTTTACCCCGGAGACAGAAGTTCAGATCACATTAAGTGTTGAGAGAGAGAACCAGACAGTGGAGGCTACCATCCCCATGAAAAAGCATATACTCCGTGCGGAACAGACCAGTACGGATATGTATGCGTCCATCGATTCAGCGGTTGATGTTTTAGAACGTATGATTCGTAAGTATAAGACCAAGATTTCCAGTTACGGGAAGGGGATCGGTACATTTACAGAGGAGTTTCTTGAGGAGGATGTGGACAAGCAGGAAACCGTGACGATCACCCGCTGCAAGAAGTTTGCCATCAAGCCTATGGACGTGGAAGAGGCCTGTGTACAGATGGAGCTTCTGGGACATAACTTTTTCGTTTTCCGTAATGCGGACACCTTCGAAGTGAATGTGGTTTATCGTAGAAAAGACAAGACCTACGGCCTGATTGAGCCTGAGTTCTAAAATATTTGAGGGGCGGGAGCTGCTTTCCCTGACTATGGTGGAAGAAGCCTATCCCATTTATAAATTTATTATAATTGCAGTACTGAACTGCCGGACCTCCTGGTCCGGCAGCTCTTTTTTTGAAGGAACAGCCGGCCGGTGACAGAATATTTAAAGATTTCTTTCCTTGAAATGATGATATATCAATGCTACAATATAATTCGTATGTTCTCTGATTTTATCCTGGGGGAATGTATGTCAGCAGAGCCGGCCAGGACCCGGTATTGTGGATTTGCGGGCGGTTTTTCTATAATGAAATGATAAAAGACCATATGAGGAGGTATCTATGGGATTTATTGATAAAATATTCGGATCTAAAAGCGAAAAGGAGATTCGTCGGATTATAAAATATGTCGATGCCATCGAGGCTCTTGATGAGCAGATGCAGGCCTTGAGCGATGAGGAACTCAGGGGTAAGACCCAGGAGTTCAAAGACAGGCTGGTAGCAGGGGAGACCCTCGATGATCTCCTTGTAGAGGCTTTTGCCGCTGTGAGAGAGGCTGCTGTCCGGTCTATTGGCATGAAGCATTACCGGGTGCAGCTGATTGGTGGAATCGTACTCCACCAGGGCCGTATCGCAGAGATGAAGACAGGTGAAGGCAAGACCCTGGTCTCCACCCTGCCCGCCTACCTGAATGCCCTGGAGGGCAAGGGAGTCCATATTGTGACGGTCAATGATTACCTGGCCAAGCGTGACGCGGAATGGATGGGCAAGGTCCATGAGTTCCTGGGACTCAAAGTGGGAGTGATCCTCAACAGTTATAATAGCCAGGAGCGGCAGGCCGCCTACAATTGTGATATCACCTATATTACCAATAATGAACTGGGCTTTGATTACCTGCGTGACAATATGGTCATCTACAAGGAAGACCTGGTACAGCGGGACCTCAACTATGCCATCGTTGATGAGGTGGATTCCGTTCTGATTGATGAGGCCAGGACCCCCCTGATTATTTCCGGCCAGAGTGGAAAGTCCACAGACCTTTACCGGGCCTGTGACGTTCTTGCCCGGCAGATGCAGAAGGGAAGTTCTGACGGAGAGCTCTCCCGTATGGATGCCATCATGGGCATAGACATTGAGGAGGATGGAGATTTCCTCGTCAATGAAAAGGAAAAACAGGTCATGCTGACAGCAGAGGGTGTGAAGAAGGTGGAACAGTTCTTCCACATTAAGAACCTGGCTGACGCTGAGAATCTGGAGATCCAGCATAATATCATCTTGGCCTTAAGGGCCCACAATCTTATGTTCCGGGACCAGGATTATGTGGTAAAAGATAATGAAGTGCTTATCGTCGATGAATTTACAGGCCGTATTATGCCCGGCCGCCGCTATTCCGACGGACTTCACCAGGCTATCGAGGCCAAGGAGCATGTGAAGGTGAACCGGGAGTCCAGGACCCTGGCTACCATTACCTTCCAGAACTTCTTTAATAAATATAAGAAAAAAGCCGGCATGACCGGTACTGCCATGACAGAGGATAAGGAGTTCATGGATATTTACGGCATGGACGTAGTGGAGATTCCCACCAACATGCCTATGATCCGTGTGGACCATGACGATTCTATCTATATGAGTAAGAGAGAGAAGCTGAAGGCTGTAATCGATGA
>CAMOZD010000122.1 GCA_946630645.1 uncultured Lachnospiraceae bacterium | reverse complement strand
GGGAAGGTCACTTCCACATCCTTCTCATCACCGATATTGAGGCCTACAAGCTGGTCCTCAAAAGTGTCGATGAAGGAATGGGATCCGATCTCCAGTCTCTGGCTCTCTGCTGTTCCGCCATCAAAGGGAACGCCGTCAACGGTTCCGGCATAATTGAGAGTGATGATGTCACCTTCCCTGACCGGTCTGTCCTCGATGTCAACTTCAACACCGTTCTGCTCCTGGGCCTTCTTCAGCTCTGCCTCAACCTCATCATCAGATACCTCTACGGAATCCTTCTGGACTTCAAGTCCCTTGTACTCACCAAGAGTGATCTCCGGCTTCAGAGCTACCTCTGCCGTAAACACCAGGTCCTTGTTCTTTCCAAAGTCTGTCACAGCGATATCAGGGCGGGAAACAATATCAAGTCCGCTTTCCTTTACTGCCTGGTCATAGGCGTCCGGAAGAAGATCATTCACAGCATCCTCATAAAATACTTCCGGCCCATAAACCTTCTCAACCATGGCCATGGGAGTCTTGCCCTTGCGGAATCCCGGAATATTAAAGGAATTCTTTCTCTTATTGTAAACCTTCTTCATAGCTGCGTTAAACTCTGCAGCCGGCACGGTAACGGTAAGCTTAGCCATATTGTGCTCTAATCTCTCAACCTGTACGCTCATCTCAAAAATCCTCCTTGTACGATAAAGTTCCTGATTATCATCGCATATTCATCCTGCCTCCGGCAGGATATTAGTATGTGATCCGGGATCCTCCTGTCCGGGATCCGTCAACCGGTCGGACCGGATTGTATTCATTTATGGCATGAAAACACATTTAGGTATTATAACACGGAAGAAGTCAACTGTCCATATCCTATTTCTGAGATTTCTGCCAGTATTTATTCCATCAATAATTATTTCCCCTAAATCTGCAGCAGGCCTGCCGGATCATCAATCAGCCATTCCGGTCCCAGTTCTTCCAGGAAAGACCTTTCCCTGAAGCCCCAGGAGCAGGCCACACAGGAGAGGCCTGCATTTTTTGCTGTCTTCAGATCCACCTCCGAGTCCCCTACATAGACGGCTTCCTCCGGTTTTCTGCCAAGCTGTCTCAGAGCCTCAAATACCGTGTCAGGAGCCGGTTTTTTCCGGATTCCTTCACTTTCCTTCTCCCCGATTGCCACGGGAATATAATCCTGGAAATATAATCTGGCCAGCTCTTTCACGGCAAAATCACCCTTGTTGGACACGATGGCCATGGCCTTCCCCTTTTCCCTGAGCGCGGCCAGCATATCCATGACTCCGGGATAGGGCCTGGTTTTGTCATTACAATGGGCAGCATAGTATTCTTTAAAGAGGGCCACTGCCGGCTCAAAGTCCGGATTCTCTTTCCCTCCGGGAAGGCAGAGGGCCACCAGCCGGGCTATGCCATTGCCCACGAAAGACCGGATCTCCTCTAAAGTCCTGGTCTGACAGCCAAAATGTTCCATGGTATAATTGGCCGCGTCCGTCAGATCCTCCAGGGTGTCCAGCAGAGTCCCGTCCAGATCAAAAATATAAGTAGTAAATCTTTCTTTCCTATCTTCCATTCTCTTGCCCACTTTATCTTCCATGGTTTTCTCTCCTTATAAAGGTTCCCGTAATCCCTTTGCAGGCCCGGGTCTGTTTTTTACAGGCTTTCCAACTACTTTCCGGCCTCTCTTCCAGGCCTTCTTCCGGCTGGGCCGGTTCCTTTTTTTTCAGTGTTATCATTCTAAATTATGCCGGGAGCATCTGTCAATTCCCACATTATTATTGACACTTCCCACAGCAATTTTTATAATAAAATCACTGGAGAAAACCCTTTGACAGGGTGGAAAAGTATTTAATTAAGAGCCCGGGCCGGCCAGTCCGCCTGCCAGATTCCGGCGGCTTCATAAACCGGCCGCTGCAGCAGTCCCCGGCTCACTTACAGGAGAAGCCTATGAATAACGATTATGATGTAGCAATTATCGGCTGTGGAGAAGCCGGAATATACGCAGGCTATGAACTGTCCCTCAAAGCACCCTCGCTGAAGATTGCCGTCTTTGAACAGGGTCAGGAAATCTATAAAAGAAGCTGCCCCATCGTGGCAGGCAAAGTGGACCACTGCATCCACTGCAAGGTCTGTGATACCATGTGTGGATTTGGAGGAGCCGGTGCTTTCTCAGACGGAAAGTTTAACTTTACCACGGAATTTGGCGGCTGGCTCACAGATTATATGAGCCGGGAGGAGGTTATGGACCTGATCCACTATGTTGATTCCGTCAATGTGGACCACGGGGCCACCAAAGACTTCTTTTCCACATCTACACCCGAGGCAAGGGCCCTGGCCAAGCGGGCCCTGGAGTATGATCTCCACCTGCTGGAGGCCCGCTGCAAGCATCTGGGAACAGAAAAGAACCTGCAGATCCTGACCAATATTTATGAAGGCCTCAGGGACAAGCTGGATTTCTTTTTCAGTACCAGTGTGAAAACCATTGAGCAGGAGGGAGAGGGTTACCGGCTGACCACGGAAGCCGGTCAGATCTATTCCTGCCACTATCTCATTGCCGCTCCCGGCAGGAGCGGGGCAGAATGGTTTTCCGGTCAATGCAGGAATCTGGGACTGAAACTGATTAACAACCAGGTGGATGTCGGAGTACGGGTAGAGGTCCCGGCCAGGGTTTTCGAACACATTACTAATGTGGTCTATGAATCCAAACTTCTCTTCCGTACCAAACAGTATGGAGATAAGGTCCGCACCTTCTGTATGAACCCCTATGGTTATGTGGTGGCTGAAAATGTGGAAGGAATCAACACGGTCAACGGTCATTCCTATTCGGATCCCTCACTGAGGAGCGAAAATACCAACTTTGCCCTCCTGGTATCCAATCATTTCACGGAACCCTTTGACGAGCCCCACCGCTATGGCAAACATATCGCCTCCCTCTCCAATATGTTAGGCGGAGGCATTCTGGTCCAGCGGTTCGGAGACCTGGTAAAAGGGGTAAGGACAAACGACCACCGGCTAAGCCAGTCCTTCGTCCATCCCACTTTAAAGGCAGCCGTCCCGGGCGACCTGTCCCTGGCCCTGCCCAAACGGCAGCTGGACGATATCATAGAAATGATCTATACCCTGGACAAGCTGGCTCCGGGCACGGCCAACTATGACACCCTGCTCTACGGGGCTGAGGTCAAGTTCTACTCTGCCAGACTGGAGCTGTCCACGGAGCTGGAGACCAAATTGCCAGGCTTTTTCGCCGTAGGTGACGGAGCGGGAACCACCAGAGGTCTGGCCCAGGCCGGCGCTTCCGGCATCAGAGCCGCCAGAGCCATTCTAAAAAGGCTGTAAATCCGGGCCTGCACCAGCAGAAATACAGGCAAAGACATAAGCAAGAAGGCTGTCATCCCACAGGGTCCGGTCAGGATCGACTCCTCTCTCCGGCCCGCCTGCAGACGGCAGCCTTCTTATATTTTCCATATTTCTAATATAGAGATATTTTACTGACCGGCCCCGGCGGGATTCTCCCCCTGGACCGGTTCTTTTTCCTCCTGGTCTTCCCGAGTCGAATTGTCTTCCTCCTGGTCTTCCCGGGACGTTTTCTTTTCCTCCTGTCCTTCCCGGACCGGGCCGGCTTCTGTCAGACCCTCTTCCGCTTGGTCCGTCTCCGTCTGATCATCCTCTTCGGACAGCTGGTCCCGGATTCCCAGATTATTCTTATAATAAATATACTCCCCGGATTCATTGAGGGTAATCTTGTTGTTGGTCTTACTGACCTGGTGGATTACCAGCACGTCCCCGTCCTTCAGCTTGGCGGACGAAAGGGCCAGTTCTCCCCCGTCGGTCAGGCTGGAATGGACCTCCAGGCCATTGACGTAAAGCCTGCTGTATTCATTGAACCTTTCCCCGTAAACATAGTAATCCCTGCCCCTTTTGATAACCCCCCGGACTGCCGGCGGATTCAGACTGAAGGTGATCTCCGTGGGCTGGGGCTCGGGTCCGCCTTCCCAGCAGTAACCATTACCATAAAGCATGTCATAGGAAAGAAGCTTAAGCCTCTTCTTGTATTTCTTAGTGCCATGCATGGTCTGATGAAAGATATTCAAAATCCCATCATGGATATTGACCTGCCTTAAAACTTTGGCCGCCAGCTGCCAGGCCTTTACCGGCCCCGACTCCTTATCCCGGTGACTCTTGTTATAACCGAAATTATCCCAGATTACATAAGGGGTGTCATACTTGGACCCGGTCTTCAGATCCTTGGTTTCCAGGTTGATTCCCGGCAGGTGGTCCCCGTAGATCACCAGAATCACATCTTCCGGGTAAAGCTCCAGCTTGGCTGTCAGCTCACCTAAAAACTCATCCATCTCATGGATCTCATTCACATAATAAGCAAACTGGTTGACGTAGGTCTCTTCAATATCGGTGGAGGAAACCTTGATGGGATAATCCGGATTATCCACCGTCGGATAGTCTCCATGACCCTGAACGGAAATCCCGTATATCAAGTCCTTGCTGTCAGTTCTTTCCATGGTATCAAGAATATACCTGGTAAGAATCTTATCCTTGGCCCAGCCGGCCTCATTAAATTCCCTGGCTTCCATATTTTCCAGAGTTATAAAATTGTCAAAACCCAGATTGGAAAATACATAATCCCTGTCATAGAAGGAGGAATTATTATTATGGATCACCGAAGCCTCATAGTCTTCATTTTTCATCCAGTAGGCTATGCTGTCACAGGTTCTCTTATGAAGGATACTCCTGTAAGGATACTCACCGGTGCCGAAATGATCCATGGACATACCGGTCATCACTTCAAATTCCGTATTGATGGTGCCCGCTCCATAGACCGGCACCCGGAGATAGCCAGAGCT
>CAMOZD010000121.1 GCA_946630645.1 uncultured Lachnospiraceae bacterium | reverse complement strand
GAAATACTTTTCTGAAAGAGGATAAAAAATATGAGGATTAAAACAGACCGGACCAACCAGATTCTGGAGGTCCTGACCAGGGAAAAGAAAATAGAGGTGGCAGACCTGGCCGAGAAGATCGGTGTGTCCAGGGTCACCATCCGCAAGGACTTAGACGAACTGGAGAAAAAGGGAATCATCCAGCGGGAGAGAGGTTATGCCCTGCTGAAAAGCGAGAACGACCTCAACAACCGGATCGCCTATCATTATGAACAAAAGCAGGTGATAGCCCGCAGGGCTGTCGACTTCATCCGGGACGGAGACACTCTGATGATCGAGAACGGCAGCTGCTGTGCCCTGCTGGCCGAGGCCCTGGCCCAGACCAGGAAAAACCTGACCATCATCACCAACAGTGCCTTCATTGCAGACTATATCCGAGGTAGCTCCGGCTTCCAGATTCTCCTCCTGGGAGGAATCTACCAGCAGGACAGCCAGGTTATGGTGGGCCCCCTGGTCAACGACTGTGTAAAGAACTTCTATGTAGACTATTTCTTTATAGGAACCGACGGCTACTCATCCAGAAGGGGCTTTACCAACCGGGACCAGCTGAGAGCCCAGGCGGTCAGGGACATGGCCAGACAGGCTGAACATGTAATCATCCTTACCGAGAGTGAAAAGTTTGAGAGAAAGGGGGTAGTCCCCCTCAACCTGGGCAGCCAGATAACCGCAGTGGTCACCGACGACCGGCTGCCGGACCCAGTCAAGGCTGACCTGGAATCCATGCATATCCAGGTCCTGATTGCCTGATTTAACCCCAGGTCCTGCCACTATATAATCGTTCAAGCCGGATGCTTTGGCCGACTACTTTGATCCGGCAGCTTATAGTTGGCTGCTTTTGGCCAGCCACCTTTAGCCGGCAGCTTATAGTTAACTGCTTTTGGCCAACCACCTTTAACCGGCAGCAAAAAAGGAGGAAAAGACTTTATGCATATTCGATATCTATTCTTACAGGACCAGTGGCTCCCTGAGGACCAAGTCCTTCTTAACTATATATCCCCCGGCCGCCGGGAAAAGGTCCTCCGCTACCGTTTCGACAAGGACCGCCGGCTCTCTCTTTATGCCTCCTTATTAGCCAGACAAATGCTGGTGGACCTGGCCAGGGTTCCCCGTGACCATCTGCAATTTCATATCAGTGACCGGGGTAAACCAGAGCTGGCAGATCCCCATTTCAATACATCCATATTTTTCAATATTTCCCATACAAATAACTGCCTGCTATGTGGCCTGTCCCTTGGCCAGGAGATCGGGGTAGATGTAGAACAAGTCCGCCAGGCCCCCTGGTCTGTCATGGCCCGCTGTTTCCACCCGGCAGAGATTGCCTACGTGGAAACCATGGATTCATGGAATCAGGCAGCTTTCATTTCCTCCTCAATCAAAGAAAGCTCTGCCGGCAACTCACAGATGCAGGCCGGTTATGAACCGGCAAAAGCTTCTGACCGTCGCTTTTTTGAAGTCTGGACCCGCAAGGAGGCCCTGCTGAAAAGAAAAGGAACCGGTCTCACGGACGGGCTTACATCGATCAATACCCTGGATCCGGAAACCGGTTTTATAGATAGTTTTTACATATCCAATTATATCATTTCAATTTCCACTTCCGGCCCGGAAGCGGAGGACATCTCTTCCGTCAGTGAGTCAGACCTCAGGAATTATTTCCTTGGAGCAGACCGCCGACAATAATAAAATAGGCAGGCAGTCTGCCCTTCTCCATCCAGAGTAGTTTCAGGTGGAGATATCTGGACAGGGTCCTGCCCACATTTCCTCCCAGGGCCTCTATGGAGTAGCGCATCTTGTCCGGGAAACGGCAGGGAAGTTCATGGATCCTGGCGCAGTCACCCGGCTGACAGTAGAGGCAGGAACCGCCTGACAGGGCCCTGCTGCCCGGTGTCCTTTGCTCCATGGCCAGGAGGTCCCGGTCCAGCTGCATCTTAGGCTCTTTGAGCAGGTCCGTCAGGACCTTCTCCCTCTCATCGTCAGAATAGATCCGAAGCCGGAGCTCCTCCGGCAGAATTAATTTCCTGCCCAGGATATAAAGAGAGTCATAGGCCTTCCAGTAATCCACCGGGTCAAAGTCAAATTCCGGACAGGACCAGACCTTACAATAATTGGAGCAATTTTTGCAATAGCCCAGGAACTGATCCACATCCACGCAGTCTTCCAGATATTCTTCCATGGAAACCGTCGCCGTGTATTCAACCATCTGACATTTTAAATCCATAGTACTACCCTCCCTTTCTTATCTTGCCCAGCTGTTTCTTTTCTTTTGTCGTCAACCTAATCCTATAGTCGTCAACCTGATCCGCCTCTACTTCAATAGTTTCAGGAAAATGTCTCCATATCCATTAATATGTATTTGTGAAAGTTAATATGTATTTATAAAAAGCTACATTTACCAAAGGCTCCGGAATCCATGGATCCCAGAGCCTTTATCTTTTTACTATACCACGCAAGTAACAGATTCAATATTATCAATGTATGACAGTATTATCAATGTTTGATAAGAAAGATTCCATTCCCGGTGAAAAAACCTGTATTTGCTTTCTTACCAGATCTTAGAAGATGCCCAGCAGCTCACTGTAAGCAGTCAGGGCGCCGTCGGTATCCTTGGCAAGAACCTTCTTGGCCAGGAGCTTACCAAGCTGTACGCCTTCCTGGTCAAAGCTGTTTACATTCCAGATGAAGCCCTGGAACATGATCTTATTCTCGAAGTGGGCCAGGAGGGCTCCGAGAGCCTCAGGATTGAGCTGGTCGCCTACAATGATGCTTGACGGTCTGCTTCCTGCGAAATACTTGTTTCTGTTGTCGTCATCTTTTCCAAGGGCGAAAGCCACAATCTGGGCTGCCACGTTGGCAGACAGCTTCTGCTGGCTGGTGCTTCCCTCGATGACAACATCATTCTCCATCTGGTTGTTCTTGAAGCCTACGAACTGCAGGGGAACAATTCCTGTGCCCTGGTGGAGCAGCTGGTAGAAGGAATGCTGTCCATTGGTTCCTGGCTCGCCGAAGATGATCGGACCTGTCTGGTAATCAATTTCCTCACCAAAACGGTTGACACTCTTACCATTGGACTCCATATCCATCTGCTGCAGGTGGGCCGGGAAGCGGCTCAGAGCCTGGGAATAAGGCAGAACAGCTGTGGTATTATAGCCGAGGAAGTTCCGCTCATAAACACCGATCAGGGCATCGAGCATGGCCGGGTTCTTGCGGATATCCGCATTCTTGGCAAGGATGTCTTCAGCTCCGGCACCGGCCATAATGCGGTCAAAGATCTCCGGGCCAAAGGCCAGGGAGAGGATAGCACCGCCCACCGGTGAGGAGGAGGAGAATCTTCCGCCGATAAAGTCATCCATGTAGAAGGAGTCTAAGTAAGCCGGATTGTTGGCCAGAGGAGATGTGGCGGAGGTAACTGCCAGCATATGCTTAGACGGATTCAATCCAGCCTTCTCCAGGGCATCCTTGACAAAGGCTTCATTGGTCAGAGTCTCTAAAGTTGTTCCGGACTTGGATACTACAATGAAAAGGGAATGAGCCACGTCAATATTGGCCAGGACTGCGGAAGCGTCGTCCGGGTCTACGTTACTGATGAATTTGGCTTCCATCTTGAGGGTATTATTCACCTTGGCCCAGTTCTCCAGAGCCAGATATAAGGCACGGGGGCCCAGGTCGCTGCCGCCGATACCGATCTGAACGGCTGTGGTGAACTTCTCGCCTGCCTCGTTCACGATCTCACCTGCGTGAACCTTGTTGGCAAACTCTGCTGCCCTTGCCTGCTGAGCCAGGTAGAAGTCTCTCTTATTCTCACCGTTCACTACAACGTCGTCGCCCAGCTGGCCACGGCAGAGCTGGTGAAGAACCAGACGCTTCTCACCTGTGTTGATGATATCTCCATTATATAAAGCTGCATATTTCTCTGTTAAAGCAGCCTCGTCAGCCAGCTCCTGTAAAAGGTCAAGCAGCTCATCATTTACCTGCTTGGACGCATAGCTGTAAACCATACCGCTGGACATAGGAACCTTGTATTCGGCAACACGCTTTGCCCCGTTCTCGCCTGCCATAGCTTCCTTAACGTCTACCGGTGTACCAAATTCTTCCAGTTTTTTGTAAGTTGCTAACTTACTGAAATTTTTCCATTCCATTACAAATTCCTCCTGATTGTTAATTGGTTAGTTTGTTATTCCAGTGATCTGCTACAATCACACGTATTAATTTGTACAGTCAAAAAAATATTCCTTCTTAATTATACTAAAACAAAATATTTTTTTCAATGTTTTCAGTCAATATATACAAGGTCCCCAGGACCATTTCTTCTTACAATATCATTACGGGTCAAATAATAATTCATCAAAACAAAAAAACAGCCCCGGTAAACAAAGCTATACTCTGCTTCCGGGACTGGTTTTTGATCAGATCAGACAGCCTTTTTTCTGTATTATCTAGTTGTCAAAGGCTCTGTCAGGTTTATCTTTCCAGGCCATCCTGGTCTACCCTATTCTTCGCTCATGATATTGACTACGGCCGGAACCATGTCCTGGCCACATTTTTCACCGGCGTAATTCCGGATCATGTTGATGAAGGAATCCTGGGCTGTATGGACGTTCATCTCCAGCTTCATTTCATTTAAGTTCCTGTCATAGACCAGGCTTCCCTCGGCCTGTCCCACCTGGGGGATCATGCCAAGAACCTGTTCCAGCTGGCCCAGGTCATAGTAACGGCGGCCTAAATGACCATCTGTCAGGACTGTTCTTCCGCTGTTCTCCAGGAAGTCGATCTCCCCATTGAGCATGATTCTGGCCTCAAGGCCGGTATCATAGAGGGTAGTGTCATCCCTGAAAGGATTATTGA
>CAMOZD010000120.1 GCA_946630645.1 uncultured Lachnospiraceae bacterium | reverse complement strand
ATGTGCGCAAAGGCAGACCGAGCCGGCCTCTATTCCCTGGCGCTGCTCATGTCCCTGGCCCTGCCTCTTTTGATCAAGTATATGATGAAAAATGCATCTTCCCAGGATGGGGCATCCTCCCTCTTGGGGGCCCTGACCCAGCACAAGAGCCAGAAGTCTGCTGCTCAGCAGATTGATGAGGCCGATGCGGATGACGGCCAGAAGATCATTTCCCACATTTTCGGCAAGGATCAGAATAAGATCGTCAAGCAGTTCTCCGGAGAAACAGGTCTTTCCGGTGACCAGGTAATCCAGGTGCTTTCCCACATGGCTCCTGCTTTAATGAGTGGTGTCAGTGCTGAGAATGAGAAGAAGGCCCAGAAAGCCAAAAATGCTGGTAAGGCCAAGGGCCCGGAAGATATCCTGGGATCCCTCTTTAAATTATTCTGATAGGATATTGGCTGCTGATTCTACAGTTTCATATCTGATATTTGTAAGGGCTTTTGGCCTGTCTGTGAATCGGACGGTACAAAGGCCCTTTTTTCTAATATTTTTCTTTTATTCATGAAGTCAAATGAGTATAATTGAGATAGAAATAGATTTTATTTTAGGGCTAATTATTTACTTTAAAAAATGTTGCAAAAGTTGGAGGAGGAGGTTAGATATGAAACTTACCAAAGAAGAGCAGCACCGGCAGTGTATGAAAGAGATCAAGGGAACTCTTCTGGTGGTTCTGATCTGCTGTATCTGGCATATCGCCACAGCATTTCTACTCAATGGGACGGGGATATACTTTCTGGGCATGCCGGCCTGGTTTAGTGTTTCGACCCTGGGGACCATCATACTTGCCCTGGCCGGGGTGACTTATCTGCTCAAGAAGGTATTTGTTGACTTTGAATATGAGGCAGAGGAGGATGGAGATGACCAATAATCAGATTATAATACTCGTAATATTTATTGCCTATCTGGCCTTTAATGTCATCATCGGTCTCTGGTTCAGCCGCCGGGTAAACCAGAAGGGCCAGCTGTCCGATGAAAAGAAGTATTTTATCGGTGGAAGGACCATGGGAGGCCTGGTTCTGGCCATGACCACCATGGCCACCTATACCTCAGTAAGTTCCTTTGTGTCCGGTCCCGGAGCTGCCGGCCTTACCTACGGCTATGCCCAGGCCTGGATCGCCACGGTCCAGGTGCCGGTTACCTTTCTGGTGCTGGGTGTCCTGGGCAATAAGCTGGCTATCGTTTCCCGGAGAACCGGGGCGGTGACGGTGGCCGGTTATCTGAGGGCCCGATATAAAAACGACCTGCTGGTCATTGCCACCAGTATCCTTATGGTTCTTTTTTTCATCGCTCAGATGATCAGCCAGTTTACAGGAGGCGCTACCTTAATTGCATCCATCACAGGTCTTGACCATAAGGCGGCCCTTTTGATCTTTGGCTGCGTAGTTATTTTCTATACGGCCTTCGGGGGTTTTTCTGCCGTGGCCATCACTGATACCATCCAGGGCCTGGTCATGTGTGTGGGAACCTTTCTCTTTCTCTTTTACGTTCTGAGAGCGGGAGGAGGCCTGTCTGGAATCGATGCCGGTCTGGCAAAGAACCTGCCGGGAGTTTATGATAACCTGTTTGCTATTTATGCGCCGGGAACCTTATTAAGTTTCTGGATTCTGGTGGGCTTTGGTACCCTGGGCCTTCCCCAGACGGCTGTCAGGGCCATGGGCTTTAAGGATACCAAAAGTCTCCATTCCGCCATGTGGATCCGTGCCCTGACTTGCAGCTTTGTCATCGTGGGCATGCACCTGGCCGGAACCTGGGCCGGCGCTCTTGTGGATACGTCCAACCTGCCCACATCGGACTATTTTGTGCCCTATATCGTCCAGAGGATCATGCCGGTAGGCGTAGCCGGTGTCTTCCTGGCTGCCCCCATGGCAGCGGTTATGTCGACGGTGGATTCCATTCTGATCCTGGCTTCCGCAGCAATCATCAAGGATTTGTGGAAGACCTATGTAGTCAAGGATGATCCGGTCAAACTGGAAAAATATGAAAAGCATGTAAAAACGGCATCTATCGCTGTGACCTTTGTGTTCGGTATCATTGTCATGCTGCTGACCATTGAGCCGCCGGATATCATTTTCTTCCTGAATCTTTTCGCCTTTGGCGGCCTGGAATGTACCTTCTTCTGGCCTTTGATCGGTGGTCTCTTCTGGAAGAAGGGGACCGGGACCGCAGCCCTGGTCAGCTCTGTGGGAGCTGCAGTGACCTATGTGTTCTGCTACTATAATGTGAATGTGGCCGGCATTAACGCCGTAATATGGGGCTTGCTGGCAGGCGGGATCCTCTACTTCCTGGTTGGCAGCATCACATCAAAGAATAAGCCCCTGGACCAGGATATCCTGGACAAATGTTTCTGACATTTGCGGCAATGGCCTTTATGGCCAATTTATCCACAAAAAGAATCCTTTGTCTGTTTGGGCCGGAGGAAACCGCATATATTTAGAAATAGAAAAAACAGGACAGGACCTTGTTAAAAAGCCAGAGGTCCGGTAAAATGCACTTTTACAGCGGCTACATTGAGCCAAGTGTAGATAAAGACTGGAAAAGGCTGAAAATGTGAATAAAGAATGCGTCACAGTTGCGATCTTCCCATTCTATTATGGAAGGGCGGGAACGTTACTGTGACGCTTCTTTTTGCTGTTTTTTTATTGTTTTTGCTTTTATACAACGACGAAGAATTTTACCAGGAAGAGGGCGGAGATGATGTAGGTCAGGAGTGATACGTCTTTTGCCTTTCCTGTGAATACACTGATGACGGTGTAGGAGATCATTCCCAGGCCGATGCCGTGGCCGATGGAGCCGGAGATGGGCATGGCAATGAGCATGAGGGCTACAGGGACAATCTGCAGGGTGTCGTCGAAGTCGATGTGTTTCAGCCCGCTCAGCATGAGGATGCCTACGTAGATCAGAGCCGATGATGTGGCTGCCGCAGGGATCAGGGCTGCGATAGGGGCGATGAAAGTGCAGGCCAGGAAAAGAAGTCCGGAGGTCAGGGCTGTGAGGCCGGTTCTGCCGCCTGCTTCCACGCCGGAAGCGGATTCCACGAAGGTGGTTACCGTTGAGGTTCCGGTCATGGCGCCGGTGATCGTGCCGACGGAGTCCGCGATCAGGGCCTCTTTCATGTTGGGCATGTTGCCGTTCTCATCAACCATGCCGGCACGGCTGGCTGTTCCTACCAGGGTCCCGATGGTATCAAACATATCGATCATACAGAAGGTGATGATCAGGGTGACGGCGGTGAAGACGCCAATCTCCATAAAACCGCTGAAATTAAACTTAAAGAGGGTGGTCTCCACCATGTCATTTACCGGAGGAACAAAGGATGCTCCCTGCAGGGCTGCGAAGGGATTGGTATGGAGGAAAAGGGCTTCGCCGATCCAGTAGACGATAGAGGCGCAGAGCATACCTAAAAGAACGGAAGCCTTGAACCCTTTATGGGCCAGGATAATGGTGACAAAGAGGCCGGCAAACATGGTAACGACGGTGAGAACCATCTTGACATAGCCGGAGCCCATGGTATCGTTGGCCACACTGGGAGTCAGGGCCCCGAAGAAATCTCTCATGGCATAAAAGGGTCCGCCATTTTCAGAGTAGATTCCCGCGTTGGAGCCTACGCCGATGTTTAATAGCATGAGGCCGATGGACGGTGCGATTCCCATGCGGACAGCCAGGGGTATGGCATTCACAATCTTTTCCCGGATGTTCAAAACGGAAAGAATGATAAATACAATACCTTCAATCAGGATAATACAGAGAGCTGACTGGAAGGATACCAGGTAGCTGGTGCCGGTGATGGTGGCTATGTTGGCTACAACAACTGCAAAAAAACTGTTTAAGCCCATACCGGGTGCCATGACGAAGGGCTTGTTGGCCAGGAAAGCCATGGTAAGGGTTCCGATTGCTGAAGCGATACAGGTAGCCATGAATACTCCATTCCAGAGATTCTGGCCTTCTGCGCCGAAATTGGTCAGAAGGTTGGGGTTGAGGGCTATGATGTAGGCCATGGTCATGAAGGTGGTAATACCTGCCACAACTTCGGTTTTGACTGAGGTGTTGTTTTCCTTCAACTTAAATATTTTTTCCATTGATTTCTCCTCTCCTATTATTGGGTCAAGAGGTCTTCCAAACCTGCTGTTGTCCCTAAGAAAACGTACGAAATTGATTATAGCACTATTTTTTTTATTTGTTAATGCAGGAAAGGGAAGAATCTTTTGATTTTTTATGGAATATAAAGAGGGGTAAAGGCAGATTTACCGGATTGATACTCATATCTTTCCGGTAAACTGATCCCATTTTAGACCTTTATGAAGGACTGCCATTTTTATGTAAAATGGATGGTACAGGCAATAAGGTGCCTTTGCATAATATAATCTGAAAATGGAGATATGCTGGATTAAGAAAGGAAGAGGAAAGCCTGATGTGGTCTTGCCGTTCCACAGCCGGGCCTGCTGAAGACACAAAAGACACAAAAAAAGAAGTGCAGAAGCACTTCTTTTTTTGGTTCTTAGTGCAGTCTGTGGGACTTGAACCCACACCCAGTAAGCCCGGACTAGATCCTTAGTCTAGCGCGTATGCCAATTCCGCCAAGACTGCATCTTTGTTAACTTTTCGTCAACGCAGTTGATTATACCACCAGCTCAAATAGAATGCAAGTACTTTTTTTAATTTTTTTTGACGAGCAAGTCTTATGCATTTAAATGGTTATTTCTTTATATAACATTTTTTCTTGACTTTTTTTCCCTTCTGTGTTAAAGTGACAGTGTCATAATTTCCAAATCGCCTCAATGGCGGAAAAGGGACCAGGTTTCTTCATTTGCCTGGTTCTTTTTCTTTATAAAAATAGCTTTTCTTAAACGCTTGCAGGGAGAAAGA
>CAMOZD010000119.1 GCA_946630645.1 uncultured Lachnospiraceae bacterium | reverse complement strand
ATGAATGGGGTAAGAAGATATTAGCTTACGAGATTCAGAAGATGAGAGAAGGATATTACTACTTCATCCACTTCGACGCTGCCAGTGATTGCCCGGCTGAGATCGAACGTCGTGTTCGTATCATGGAGCCAGTCATCAGGTATTTATGTGTTAAGCAGGATGCATAACGCATAACGAAGAGGAGGATTTCAATGAATAAAGTAATTTTGATGGGACGTCTTACAAGGAACCCCAACGTTTCCTATTCTCAGGGAGAGAATGCGACGTGCGTAGCAAGATATACTTTAGCAGTTGATCGTAGATTTCGGAGAGAGGGCGGTCAGGATGCGGACTTTATCAGTTGTGTTGCCTTTGGCAGACAGGGAGAGTTCGCTGAGAAGTATCTGAAGCAGGGTACAAAGATTGCTGTCACCGGAAGAATTCAGACAGGCAGTTATGTGAACCGTGAAGGCGTTAAGGTGTACACGACAGATGTCGTGATTGAGGAGCAGGAGTTTGCTGAGAGCAAGGCAGCCGCAGCTAATAATGCAGGCTTCCAGTCCGGTTACCAGGCTCCGACCTACAAGGAAGCACCCAAGCCGGCACCGGCCCAGCCAAATCCGGCCAATGCCAGCGGCGCACCGGATGGTTTTATGACAATTCCTGAAGGAATTGATGAAGAACTGCCTTTCATTTAAGATGAATGTACTTAGGAGGTAATATCAATGGCATACGGCAGAGATCGCGGCGATTCTCCAATGAGAAGAAGAGGCGGCCGCAGAAGAAGAAAAGTCTGCGTATTCTGTACAGATCAGAACGCGGTTATCGATTATAAGGATACTAACAGATTAAAAAGATATGTTTCTGAGAGAGGAAAGATCCTTCCCCGCAGAATCACAGGTAACTGCGCTAAGCATCAGAGAGCTCTTACTGTTGCAGTTAAGAGAGCAAGACATATCTCTTTAATGCCTTATACAGTAGAATAATAGATTATACTGATTTTGTGCCATGGCGGCTCTGTGCTGCCATGGCTATCTTTTTATCAGTCAGCCCCCGGCCTTTGGCAGGGGGGGGACCGGATATCGACGAAGAAGATGGAGCCGGCATAAAGGCAAAGGACCAGCTAATGGCCAGGGGTCATTGCGACAAGGAACCGGCAAGGAGGGGCGATTTGAATATGGCGCGGAAACAGGGCGATTACAGGAGGATAGACCATCCCATCCCTCCTCTTTATGATGAGAATTCTAAGATACTGATACTGGGAAGTTTTCCCTCAGTCAAGTCCAGGGAGGCAGCCTTCTTTTACGGGCACCCCCAGAACCGTTTCTGGGCGGTTCTGGCTGCAGTTCTTTCCCAGGATGTGCCCGGGACTATTGAGGAAAAGAGTGATTTTCTGCACCGTAATCACATTGCCGTCTGGGATGTGATCGGCAGCTGTGATATCATTGGTTCGTCAGACAGCAGTATAAAGAATGTGGAGCCCAATGACATTTCCCTTATTCTGGACAGGGCAGATATCCGGCAGATTTATTGTAATGGGGCCAAGTCCCATGAGTATTTCTGCAGATATCAGGAAAAACGTTCCGGAAGAAGTGCCATCAGACTTCCCTCCACCAGTCCGGCCAATGCGGCATATTCCCTGGAACGGCTGAAGGACCAGTGGAAGCAGATCTGCGGGCCCCTGCAGGTGGCTGGGGCGGGAACAGGTCAGGTGCTTCTTGACTGGTATGACTATAATGCCAGAATCCTGCCCTGGAGAAGTCGGCCAACACCCTATCATATATGGGTTTCGGAAATCATGCTGCAGCAGACCAGAGTGGAGGCTGTGAAAGCCTATTATGAACGGTGGATGGAGATGCTCCCGGATATCGGTGCCCTGGCGTCTGTTCCGGATCAGACGCTGATGAAGCTCTGGGAAGGTCTGGGTTACTATAACCGGGCCAGGAATTTAAAGAGAGCTGCCCGGATTCTTGTGGATAAATATGGAGGAGAGCTGCCTGCGGACCCGGCTGCCCTGAGAGAGCTTCCCGGAATTGGGGAGTATACCTCGGGGGCTATCGCTTCCATAGCCTTTGGGTTGCCTGTGCCGGCATTAGATGGTAATGGTCTGCGGATATTTTCCCGCCTTCTGGCTCTTGAAGAGGATATCCGGAAAACGGGCTGTCGCAGGAAAATCACAGAAGAGATAGAAAGAATTCTTCCCAGAGACAGGGCGGGAGATTTCAATCAGGCTCTCATGGACCTGGGATCGTCGGTTTGCCTTCCCAATGGACAGCCCCTTTGTGACCAGTGTCCCTGGGAGGCCGTTTGCCAGGCCAGGAGACAGGGGAGGCAGGAGGAATTTCCCAGGAAGCAGGAGAAGAAAAAGCGGAGGATCGATCATCTGACCGTGTTTTTTATTGAGACGGAAAAAGGAATTGTTCTTCATAAAAGACCGGACCAGGGACTGCTTTCGGGCCTTTGGGAATTGCCTAATATTCCGGGAGAACTGGAACCTGACCGGGCCCAGGACTGGCTTGTGGGGCAGGCCGGATTGGGAGAGGACAAGGCTGGGGATATATCCCTTCATTCCCTGGGAGAGGCAAAGCATATTTTTACCCATGTGGAATGGCGCATGAAGGGCTACCACGTCAGACTGAAAGAGCTGCCGGAGAGACTTTTGCAGGAAAAGAAATGGGTTTTGGTGACGGCACAAGAACTTAAAAATGACTATGCCGTCCCCTCAGCCTTTGAGAAATATAAAGTATAGAAGGACCAGTACTATAAACTGAAATCCTTAGTACAGAGAGTTGGAATCAGCAATTAGGAGATGGAGTTAAGAATGAAGTTTCGGCCATGTATCGATATACATAATGGAAAAGTAAAGCAGATTGTCGGAGGGAGCCTCCTGGACAAGGGGGATTATGCCAGGGATAATTATGTTTCTGAGAAGGATGGGGATTATTATGCCAGGCTCTACAGGGATGCGGGCCTAAAGGGTGGCCATATCATCTTACTGAATCCGTCCGGCAGCCCTTATTATCAGGAGGATGTGCGGCAGGCCGGCCTGGCCCTGGAAGCTTTTCCGGGAGGTCTCCAGGTGGGCGGCGGTATGAATGCCGAGAATGCAGGGGCTTTTCTGGATAGAGGGGCATCCCATATCATAGTGACTTCCTATGTTTTTAGGGGTGGGAAAATTCATTATGAGAATCTTGGTAAAATGAAGAAGGCTGTCGGTAAGGAGAGGCTGGTTCTGGACTTGAGCTGCCGTAAAAAAGGGGAGGACTACTATATTGTGACCGACCGCTGGCAGAAATTCACTTCAGAAAAGCTTACGGAAAAGTTGTTGGATCATTTGTCAGACTACTGTGCTGAGTTCCTGGTTCATGCTGTGGATGTTGAGGGAAAGTCGGCAGGAATTGAGGAAGAAGTGGCAAGGCTGCTTGGACAGGTCCGGGATATGCCGGTAACCTATGCCGGCGGCGTAAGCAGTCTGGAGGATATTAAAACCCTGAAAAAGCTTGGCCGCGGCAAGGTGGATGTTACCATCGGCAGTGCCCTGGATCTTTTTGGGGGCAGTCTGAAATTCGAAGAGGTACTGGCCTTGATTAACAGTTAGGACCAGGGAAATCCCGGATTCAGTCTGGATAGATCCCAGAGACCGGCAGCAGAGATGCTGTCTGTGCCAGTGAAGACCGGTGGAGATCAGCAGCAGGGATCCCGTCTGGTCCAGTGAAGGTTAATTGTGGCAAAAGGGTTTAGGACGGACCTGCCACTCGACTCAGAAATTAATGTCTGCCTTGGACAGGGCTATGGTTATACCCTTGTATTTGGCCTTGTCCCGAAGAATCTTTCCCTTGCCTGATGCCAGGTAGGAGCTGGCAGTAGATACGGAGAGAACTCCGGTATTGGCAGCGACAAAATCGGAGGTGGCAATGCCCAGGGAGGCGATATCTAAGCGTTCGATGTCATCGGTATCGATGATGGTGACCGGCAGATTCAGGTGATTGGCCGTACTGATGATACCGGGTTCTTCTGCTTTCAGAGGAATAGTACTGATACATCTCAGGGAGAGGGGGGAAAGCCCCTCTTCTTTTAATGTCTGCAATAAAGCGGCCTCTATGGAAGCACCGTCCATATTTTTTTTGCAGCCGATGCCGGCGCAGATGGTCCGGGGCCGGAGGTAGAGAACCGGCTGATTCAGGTCGCCGGCCAGATGGAACCCTTCATCAATCACAACGATGGGGCAGTTGTCGGTTTCTTCCTGGCTGTCAGCAGAAGAAACCTTTTCCCGGAAGTTCGCGGATAGCGGCTGGAGGATCAGGGGCTGGCCCTGGAAGTCTTCAAACTGGTAATCAGTGATAACGCGAACTTTTTTGCCTTCTAAGAGGGCTCCGCTGATCTTTTTCAGCTGGCCGATATTTTCTATGGCCATATTATGGGCTTTTGCAAAGGAGTCGAAGGAGATGATGCCGGCCACATCTGTTGCCGTGGTGATGACAGGGTCTCCCCCTGAGAGCCAGGCCATCTCCCTGGCCAGGTCATTGGCTCCGCCCAGGTGGCCGGACAGGAGGCTTATGGCATGGCGGCCTTCCTGGTCTAAAACTACCACGGCCGGGTCGCTGGTTTTGTGGACGATCAGGGGCGCCAGGATCCGGACGACAATCCCTGTGGCCATGATGCAGACCAGGTTATCATACCGGGAAAAGGCTTCCCGCAGATTATCTTTAAAATGTTCTTTTCCGTAGAGATCTCCCGGGTGGCCGGCAGAGAGTCTGGCGGCAAGTTTCTCCCCCTGGGGAGTCAGGTAAAAGTAGGCTGTATTCATGGATAGATTTACTCCTTATTATTTTTATTTTCCCAATTATAACACAGGAATTAGCGGCTGGACATCATGGATGGAAGAATAAAAATAAGGAAAAGATGCCCCGAAAGACCCAGGACAGGAAGTTTTAG
>CAMOZD010000118.1 GCA_946630645.1 uncultured Lachnospiraceae bacterium | reverse complement strand
GGGGCCGGAAGCCCTTATGGGGCCTTTCCTGCCACTGGGCCGGATCAGCTCTTAAAGGCTGCCTTCCCAGGATATTGAACTCCAGCTTATTCAGGAAATGAACCAGCTGGAAGGCTCCGGCCAGAGCCCATACAAAGGCGACGATCATAAAACCGATCCCCCAGGACCCGTCTCCCCTCAAAATACCAAGATAGGTAAAAAGGTTACTGAATACCGCAAAGAAAAGGGCACTCCATACCACTCTTTTTTCATTCATAAAATAGAGCTGGACCAGGGTTATTACATTTCCTATATAATAAAGAGAATAACCCACACAAAAGATCCGGAAGGTATCAGCCATATCCCTGGACATACCGATGTTCATAACTCCAAGAAATTTGGCTCCCGCCGTGATAAATAAGAGACATACTATAATCTGGATGGTACACAGACTGCGGAAACCCCGGGCCATGACCTCAAACATCTGGTCTTTGGCTTCCCTGATTTCTTCCACCGTTCCGTTTTTGCCGAGAATCTGGAAATATCTCTGGTATTTTTCACTGAAGGCCGTCTCAAAAAAGGTCACAAAGTAAATGGTTGCAGGTATGGTGGAAAAATAAGCCATGATCGCCGGAAAATCATAGCCGGGACCAAAACGGAAAAAGGTATCCACCCTGGTTCCCATATCTGAGAAAAACCAGACGATCCAGAAATGTCCCAGCATTCCAATCATCATGAAAAGGCCGATAAATACCAGGGAAGGCTGAGCCCTGATCTCTGACAAAAAGCCGAAGACCGAATCATCCTGCCTGGAAAAGCCCTTGTATATAATCCGGAAAAGAAAAATATCCACGACCGCAAAGCCTGTCAGCAGGGTCAGGATCATGACCGGCATCTGCATCTGACCGCTGGCAGAAAAAATAAACAACAGCAGACCCGATGCCAGCAGAGCCCCCAGATAGGCGAAGATAATCTGCACATAGTCCCTGACCAGGGTTATGTAGGTCATAAGGAGCCAGCACATACAGAGTACCAGGAAAAGGATATAGAGGAAAAGACCTGACAGGACATCAAGCCTGGACGTCAGCACCACAGGAAGGAAAATGACCAGGCTCAGGATAAAGACCAGCAGGGAACCTCCAATCAGGGAAGGCATGACCTTTTCCTGTCTCCTAAGATAGAGCTGATTAGACACATATCTGGACAGGGTCAGGGTGAGCAGAGAGGTAAACATCATGGATAGAAACATGGTATTGGTCACATAGCACATGAAGGAATCCAGGACCTCCTGGCTCACATTCTGGACTTTTGCCGCTGACTGAATCAGCACAAAGATCACAATACCGACAAGGATGGACCCACTGCTGCTGAAGGCTGCCCCCAGGTAGCCCCCAACCTGTTCTTTGACCGATTCCTGTCTAATTGCTTTTCGTAATTCAAATCCTATTCCAGCCATTACAATACCTCTTTATAAATATCAAAATAACGGCTCATCATCAGCTCATGGGTATAGTATTTAAATACCCTGGCCATGCCGTTTCGGCCGTAGGTCACACATTTGTCCCGGTCCAGGCAAAGGACTTCCATGGCGTCTGCCAGTCCCTCGGCATCCATGGGATTTTTCACGATGCCCGCGGTACCGAATTCATCGCCAGCCTCTTCCAGAAGCTCCTTACAGCAGCCCACATTGGTTGTGACACAAGGTCTGCCTGCCGCCAGGGACTCCAGGACGGCCAGAGGCTGTCCTTCAGAGATACTGGTAAGCATGGTAAAATCCATTCTCTCCAGGTACTCGATGGTATTAACATGTCCCTCTATGGACACGGAATCCAGACCCAGCTGCTTGATAATTTCCCGGCACTCAGTCTCATACTCAGGCTCGTCGGTACCTCCCATGATATAGAGATGGGTATTGGGCACTCTCAGTGACAAAGCATAGTAGGCCCTGATCAAGGTCTTGAGATCCTTGATGGGCGCAAAGCGGACAAAGGCTCCGATATTGATAATCCCATCGGGCTTCCTGGCCGGGATTCCCGTAAAGCGGTCCAGCTGGATACCATTGGGCACCACAACGGTCTTGTCCTTGTCGCAACCGATCATAATCTGTCTTGCCTGGGCCCCCCTGAAAAGGGAGGTCACCCGACTGCAGGTATCATAGGCACAGCGGGAAAGATTGTAAAAGAACTGGATCCAGACATCCCTGAGGGAATCAGGAATCCACTCAGCCTGCATCAGCTCCTCTTCCCTCTCACGGGGATAGATACCATGCTCGGTAATTATGGTAGGATGACCTGTAATCACACCTGCCAGGGAAACCAGAATGCCGCCATAGCCGGCTGCTGTCGCATGGTAGATATCAGCGGCGGGAATCTCCTGGCTCAGGAGATGGAGGATGGGAATCAGGATGGATCTGAGCCCGTAAAAGGTATCAGACAGGGCCATCCGGATATCCCTGTCAGCCGCAAACTCCATGGCATAATCCAGGAAATCCTGGGAGGAAGCAATCTCATAGACTCCGTAGCCGGAATTGTGAACCCGGGAAATGATCTCCTCCCACTGGTCCTCTTTCTCATCCAGCATCCTGCCCAGAAGGTGAATCAGGTCCCCGTAATCCTTCTTTTTCCATTTGTGGAAGAATTTTTTACCGCCCAGATAGGCATCCTCCAGGAATACCTCCCTGATTTCCACAACATTTCCCGGAATATCATACACATATTTGCCTTCCATATCGTGATTGGCCAGAATCGTCCAGAGGACAAATTCCGTATCAGGACTGGAGCTGATAAACTGATGGGCCCAGGTGGATACACCACCCCGGGTGTAGGGATAACACCCTTCTATATCATACATACTCTCATAGCTATTTATCTTCCAAATCTATTGTAATCTTATCTTCCTTTACCGTCAGTATATAAATGGAATCCGTCAGTTTCTTCAAAGAACCTCCCGTCACCTTGCCGGGAACTTTCCCGTTGGTTCTCACCATCATAGAAGCCTCGTCGATCAGACCCCTGACGTGGATGACCAGCTTGTTACCTTTAATCCTCTGGTTGACAGACAGGTTGGCAAAGCGCTGGACGGCCCCTCCTGCTTCGGAAATCGTGCAGGTTCTCAGGCCCTGCCTCTGGTTCCACTCCACCATCCTCCGGTAGGATTCCAGCATCTCATGGAAATCCCCGCCGTGACTTCTGGACTCGTCTAAGATATCGTCGGGATGAATGAAATTGGACTCCACATAATGGAAATTCAGCTCGTTGAGAGCTGTCCACCACTCACTTTCCGCCATCTGCATATCCGCTGTAAGTCGCGGACAGTTCACAACACCATTTTCCAGAACCTCGAACTCCTGGACCATCTGGTCACTGGTTCCGGAGTAGATACCGGCGTAGACACGGATATGAGGCACCTGGAGAAGCAGCTCCTGCAGGGCCTCCCTGCTGATTACATTACTGGGTGCCACATAGGCCACTGCCTCAACTCCCTTGGCCAGACTCTCCGTATAACGGATGACCTGCTCCATGGAAGCGATCATATTCTTGATACTGGGCCAGGGTTTATAGCCTTCATTTTCCTTGTTGAGGATGAATCCTTCCGGGATAAAGGGCTGGTGGTTATAGCCATGAATTCCTACTTCCCCGCCCATACCGAGAATGAGATTGGCATAATAGGAAGCAGTCTTTTTGTTTTCCTCATCGTCGAAAGGACCTTCCACATTATCATCGTAGGTTTCGATGGTATAGGTGGAATAACGCAGGCCATAGTCCTTGGCCAGCTTCTGCATGGCAGGCATCCATACGTTGGAATAGAAGTCATAGATGGTATAGCCATACTGGTTAAGTACATTCTGGTCATAACCAACCGGAGCCGGCGAGGGCAGATCATCGATGTTATAAACAGCGGCATTAATGACGGGATAGGCATAGGCCGGATATAAGGCACAATAACCGGCAGCTATGACACCCCGGCTGACCTTGGATTCCATGAGGTCAGCATTGCTGACCATGGTCTTTCCCTGGTCCAGTACATGTTCCCAGAGCAAGGGGATTTTGTCCTCATCCGCAGTAGTGATATGAACGGTACAATCCCCGGTCAAAACAGGATTAAGGACATTGCCCGTAATTACATCTGAACTGAAATCCATATCCTCAGCCCCTGCCAGGATATCTGTCTGAATCTGCAGACTGCTGATGTCAATGGTGGAAAGTTCCTGGCCTTCCTCGATTCCCAGGAGGGAATACCAGCCTTTATCCAGGAGATCCGGATTAGGACTGGTCGTAAATATAATATGACCGCCATTCTTCACCCATGCTTCAAGATCTCCCCTGGACTTATCCAGGCTGCTGAGATTGGAACAGCAGATAATCAGGTCGTCAAACTTTGTGATATTATCTGGAATCTGATCAAAAGCCGACTCAGAGAGGGCCTTGGTCCTCACTGAGAGAGTATTAAGAACAAACTCTACATTCTCCCGGACACCGGAGCTGCCTTCCTCTGTGGAATCATATAAGATCATGGCCTTCCTGGCATGCCTGCCCGGTTTGCCGGCTTTTTTATTAGCCACATCCTGCCATTCACCTTCATCCAGCAGGGAAATCTCCCGCTCGTTTTCTGTATTGGCAGCCTTGTAACCCTGGCGCTGGACCAGCAGGGCCGCGGCAGCCAGGCCCAGAATCAGCAGTGGGAGAACCAGTACGAGTAATAGTTTTTTCAATGGTTGATTAAGTTTCATGATCTACCTCGCTCCCTGCAGGGCTGCCTGCATCCGCCGGTCAGCCTGCAGCATCCGTCCCTTTTCTTCGTCGAGAGGGAAGACATGCAGATATGTCTGTAAAAGTTCCTCTTCCTTCTTTAACAGCTGCATTCTGGTCTGCCCTTCCGGCAGGCCTGTGGACAGATAGGCCTCAATATCATCAACGTAGTCCATAAGCAGATTCATATCGTCAGGCATATC
>CAMOZD010000117.1 GCA_946630645.1 uncultured Lachnospiraceae bacterium | reverse complement strand
TTCCTGGCATGCTCCCGGGCCAGGCGGACTGTGGCATCGTAATTGACTTCTGTGACAGAGGCCTCTGCCCCCAGGGACCGGATGTTTTCAAGGCGTTCCCGGGCACTGCCCTTGGGCATATAGACCACACATTTCTGTCCCAGCTGGCTGGCGGTCCAGGCGATGCCCCGGCCATGGTTTCCGTCTGTTGCCGTAATAAAGGTGACGGGACCCAGCTTCTTCCTGACCTCCCGGCTCAACATGGCCTCATAGGGAAGGTCAGAAATATCCAGTCCCAGCTTCCTGGCGATATAGGTTCCGATTCCATAGCTGCCCCCAAGGACCTTGAAGGCATTGAGGCCGAAACGGAAGCTCTCATCCTTTACATGGAGGGACCTGATTCCCAGCTCTCCTGCCAGGCCATCCAGGCTGACCAAGGGAGTTGGCCGGTAGCCGGGAAAGCTTTGGTGGAAATTTCTTACTTTGCGGGCTGTCTCAGGACCAAAGGAGTCCGGGGAAGAGGGGGAGGGTCTGTCTTTTTTATCATAATGGACTGCTCTTATAAGCTGGTCCTTTGAAAATCTGTATTCTGAATGGGTCATGGCCTTGCCTCCTTTTTCAGGGATATATCTTTAAGCGATATTAATGCTCTTAAGATTAGATGGTATCATAAGTATGTTTTTATCATTATAACATCTGAGGAATGGCATCTGAATAACAATATCTGAAGAATAACATCTGAATAATCATATCTGAAGAATAACATCTGAATGATAATAATTTAGGAATATCATCCGAACCGGTAACAGAGACAGCCCCGGAAACTACGATGCAAGAGTTACCGGAGCTTTCTGATGATGATTGTTTTGAGATTGTTCTTGGTGATGCAATAAAACCCTACCTATTAATCTGCATTGGTTGGGGAGACCCGGACAAGGCCATAAAATGATGAGAAGCAGATGAGGATTTAACAAGATGATTACGGAACTAAATTGAATATAAGAATAAAAAAGGGCTGCCGTACTAAAGCGGCAGCCTGTTTTTTCCAGGACAAAAGCCCTAATTCCTGACGGAAAAACGGCTTTTGGGCCTAATATTCTAGAATAACTCCCTGTAGATTTTGATCAGCCGGTCTCTGTCAAGGAAAACAAAGTTATTACCTAGAAGCCGCTGCTGGTTTTCGATGACGGAATCGGCAAATTCTTCAATCTGCTCTTCCTTCATGCCATATTCATGGAGGGCTTTCTTGGGTAGAATCTGGTCCAGAAGTTTTTCCAGTTCTACATAGACCTGGTCCACCTGGCAACCCAGGATGTCAGCGATGAACTGGTTGAGTTTTTCAATCTCCCCATCCTGCTTAATCTCCATATAGTTGTTGAGTACTCCCGTAAACATGGCATAATTTGATTCTCCATGGGGAACATGGAAAACAGAGCCTATGGGATAACTCATGGCATGGACAGCCGCACAGCCGGCATTTCCAAAGGATATTCCGGCATAGAGGCTGGCTGTCAGGAAATCATTGAGCAGCGGATACCTGGCATCCTCTCCCTCTGCCGCGATAATCTTATAGCCATTTAAAATCATTTCGATGGCCTTGTAGCCAAAAAGCCTGGTAATGCTGCTGGCCTTGGGTGAAAGGCTGGATTCCACGGCATGAATTAAGGCGTCTATGGAGCTGGTTGCAAAGAAACGGAAGGGAAGGCTTTTTACAAGTTCAGGAATCAGGACAGCGGCATCGCCGTACATGGCATCCTGGGCCAGACCCTTTTTGGTTCCCCGGCTGTTGAGGGCCAGGACAGCCACATTGGTCACCTCACTGCCTGTACCACAGGTGGTGGGTACTAAGATCAGTTCTTTATCCTTTTCTACGGCTGTCTTCCCATCAAAAAGGTCAAGGACAGGGGAAACATTTTTAAGAGCAAATAATTTGGCAATATCGATGACCGTGCCTCCACCCATGGCAATGACACGTTGGAATCCTTTTTTAACATCTTTATACATGGCCTCTACCATGTCATCGGAGGGCTCTCCAGCCCCATATTTTTCCTGGTAGATTACATCACATTCCAGGTCCAGCTTTCCCAGAAAAGGTTCATAGATATATTGGTTGGTAATCAGCAGGTCACCTTGTCCAAGCTTGAACTCCCTGGCAAACTCTTCTGCTGTGTCATAGAGATATACTTTGGGTCTTACCATAAATGATTTCATAAAAATCCTCCTCCTTTAGATGAATTTAAGTTTGTCATTTCTTTTAATGAACCTGGCAGCGGCTGCCTGTTAATCTATATGAGTCAGGTGACTGGTATTCATAGAAAAAAGGCCTGGTAAAGGGATTGACAGGGTCAGTCAAATTGCCTTTTGCAAGCCTGATTTCTGCAGGCTGAAACTGGTTGAGCAGATAAGAATCAGGATCAGTCTGGTCGGATATCAATTTATCTGGCTGGTGTCATTTGGGCTGCTGTCAGTTTTGTCACTGTTGGCCGGATCAGTGTCATACTGGTCCTTGGTGGACAAGTTAGTATCAGTCTGGTCACCGGAGTCCTGACTACTTGTATCAGGATCAGTGGATGGTTGGCTGGTGGCTGCTTGGCTGCCGGTCGCTTTCTCATCACCCACCAGGACCTGGATGGTATAGTAAGGAGGAATGGCAAACTGGTCATTGGCCTCTTCCAGGGCAGCGTTAATCTGCTTTCTCAGGACCGGTTCAAAAATCTCCTTGACAGAGAGGGCCGCAAACTTTCTGGCCGTCTCCAGGTAGTCCTGGTCTTCCTCTATACTTTTTCTCAGCTTTTCTTTGGCCAGGGTCTCCAGCTCTGTCATCATTTCCGGCGTCAGCTGCATCTCACCGAAGCGGAGGATCCCGTTGGAGGTATTGAAGAATTCCGTCTCTTCCGGCAGGTATTCCACCGACAGAACCGGCTCCGGGATATGGATCTGTAAAGTTTGGGAAGCGGAATCAAAAATGATATCCTTATCCCCAATCTGGGCCAGGTCGACGGAGTAAGTACCTACCCCATGGAAAATCATGGACTTGGTCTGGGAATAGACCGACCAGCCAAACAAGCCCTCTTTCTCAATCTGATAAGGGACTGTCGCCTTCTGGGAATATATAATCAGCTTTTTCTCCCGCTGGGCTTCATCGAGGAGGGCATGGCCGAAATTCACCTTGACCGTATAGGGCACTTTCTGCTGTTTTAGCTCATAGGAGCCATCACTCTTCTCTTTTACGCTTATGGTCTCCATCAGGCTGTAGGGACTGCCGCTTCTGGCATAAGCTATAAGCCAGAGAATAAGGAGACCCAGCAGGGCGCCCAACAGAAGGTAACGGAGCTTCATTTTTGTTTTATGCATAGGCCTGTATCTTTTTTTATCAGTCATAGCACACCTCTGGATAATGTGCAGGTATTATTATGTGTAAATAATAGCTTTTAATAAAACATACCATTAACTACAGTAAGAAAAAGAATAGCGATAAGAATAACTCCCAAAAGGGCAACAAGGATATTTTTCATCTTCATTAATCATCACCTCACTGGATGTTTTGACGATAGTTTTCTTACTTACAATTATACCAAAAATATCCTGTTTGTATAGTCTGCTTCTGGCCTATGGCCGGCATAAAAGAAAAGAGGAAGAAGCAGCGGCTTCCTCCTCTTTTCCAGTTAGACTTTGATTAGTAAATATTTAAAAGGTCGAGACATAAACGTTGATGATTTAATTTACTGGCCGGATAAAAAAAATTGATGATTAAATTTACCGGCCGGACATAAAACGTTGATAATCAATTTTTACCGGCCGGACATAGCCTGGATAGAGTCTGCCAGATAGCCGGCTGCGATATCCATGATCTCCTGAACCTTGTCTGTCCTTTCCCAGGGCAGGTCCAGGTCTCTTCTGCCAAAGTGTCCGTAGGCGGCCACCGGTTTATAGGAAATGCTTGTGAGAGAAAGCGTCCTGATAATACCGGCTACGCTGAAATCAAAGACATTTTCGGCAGTTTTTTCGATGATGCTTATGGGAATTCTTTCCGTGCCAAAGCAGTCGATCTTGATGGATACCGGCTGGGGTATGCCGATGGCATAGGCGAGATTTAACTCACATTTACCGCACAGGCCGGCGGCAGCCAGGTTTTTGGCAGCATATCTGGCCATGTAGGCTGCCGACCGGTCCACCTTGCTGGGGTCTTTGCCGGAAAAGGCGCCTCCCCCATGGCGGGCGATACCTCCGTAGGTATCTACCATAATCTTGCGGCCGGTCAGTCCCGTGTCTCCCAGGGGACCGCCTGTGACAAAGCGGCCTGTGGGATTGATGTGGATCCGGATGTCCGCCAGCATGTCTTCGGGCCGGATCATTTCATCGATCACGTGCTTTCTGATATCCGCCCGGACCTGTTCTATAGGTACCCGGGCATTATGCTGGGCGGAAACGACGATGTCCTTGATACCTATGACCTGGTCATTGCGGTCATAGGCGATGGTAACCTGGGTCTTTCCATCCGGGTAAAGATAGGGAAGGATTCCCTCTTTACGGACCTGGGTCAGCCTTGCGGCCAGCTTGTGGGCTAAAGAGATGGATAAAGGCATATACTCTTCCGTCTCATCACAGGCATAACCGTACATCATGCCCTGGTCCCCTGCACCAATCAGGCCGTCTGCCCGGTCCACTCCCATGGAGATGTCCGGCGACTGGGATATGATATTGGTGAGGATCAGACAGTTTCTGCCATCTAATCCCTTTTCTTTGCTGTCATAGCCTATGGCGAGGACCGCTTCCCTGGCCTTTTCAATCAGGTCAGGCGCCCCTTTGGATGTGACCTCCCCGGATATAAAAAGCATATCCTTGGAAGCAACCGTCTCCAGGGCCACATGGGAAAGGGGATCCTCTTTCAGGTAGGCATCCAGCAGAGAATCGGATACGATATCGCAGAGCTTGTCCGGATGTCCCTCCGTCACAGATTCAGAGGT
>CAMOZD010000116.1 GCA_946630645.1 uncultured Lachnospiraceae bacterium | reverse complement strand
GGGGACCTGCTTGGGGGAGCGGTTTTTACGCTCAGTGCCTGGTCAGAAAACCGGAAGGAATATGTTGACCTGGCTGATCTGACAGAGTCCAGGGATGCCATGGGAAGGCTGGTTTACACCAATGAGGATGAGATTACCTGTACCATGGATAATCTGGGCCGGTTTAAGATCAGAGAGGTAAAAGCCCCCCAGGGCTGTATCCTGACCGGCCAGGAGTGGACCTTCATTGCTGAGGGGAATCTGGAGGATGAAAACCATGAATTTACTTATCGGGAGACCTCCTCAAAAAAGGATAGCAAAGACTGTGTAATCTGCAGGAATTTACTTCAAAAGGCAATTCTCAATATTATTAAGCAGGATGATGCCGGCAATTATGTGGAGGGTGTTGTCTTCCAGGTGATTGCTGCGGAAGATATCTATGCTCCCTGGAATCTGGATGAGAAAGGAAACCCTGTTCCCGGTGCCCAGGCCCTGGTGGACAAGGGGACAGTTGTGGACCAGATCAGTACAGGGGCTGACGGTAAAGGCAGGACCACTGAGGGAAAGGAACTCTATATAGGCTCCTATGAGATCAGGGAGACAGCCGGAGCCGAAGGTCATGTCAGGAGCAGGGAAAGCTATCATATGACCCTGACCTATGGCCTGGACCAGACTGAGAAATACCTGACCTACAAACTGCTGGCCAATAATAAGCTGATGCAGCCTGCCCTGGCCATTGCCAAGATCTCCGATAAGACTCGCAGCATTGAGGGGAAGCAGGTGAGATATGACAGGAAAGCAGGCCGGTATTTGGAAAAGAAGATTCCGGGCATCTATCAGGCCGGCGATCTGATTGATTTCACAATCCATGTAACCAACACAGGTAATACGCCTCTCTGCCACCTGGAGGTCACAGATGATATGGACAAGGTTAATCCTGAATACGGTTGCAGCCTGTCCCGTTTTGTCAACATGGAGACAGCGTCCTTTGTCATTCCTGATTCCGGTTATATTAAAACCGCTAAAGGGAATAAGGCCAGGGTATATTTCTTTGAGAAGAGCCGCCTGAAGGTCATGATTAATGAACTCGATGCAGAGGATAGCATAGAGCTCCATGTGGCAGCCAGGATTCTCAATAATGCCAGGGATGCTTTTCATCTGGAAAATGAAGTTTATGTTACAGCCAGATATAATGTTAAGGAAGATGGAGAGGAAAGACATCTTGAAGAGGTTCCCACAGAGAACCTTGTTGACGGTGAGGGCAACAGCCTGATAAGGGATCAGGACTATATCCATATTCCCGGAAAGCCAGCTATGGAAGTTCTAAAGATGGCGGACAGAACAGGAGGTATCCGTGTATCCAATGGAGAGATGACCGGGGGAAGCAAGATTCCAGGAATCTATAAAGCAGGAGAGAAGATACGCTATTCTATTATCGTCAAAAATACAGGGACAGTCCGTCTGAAAAACATCCATGTGAAAGATGTCATGAGCCAGCGGCTGGCTGCTGTGACAGATGTCAAAAATGCAACCTTTGTCCTGGATGATTCCGGGGAAAAGGAGACGGACCTGATCACCTTTTCCGGCAGGACAGTCAGAGCAAGGCTTTTAAGCCCTGATGAGGTCCTTCTTTGCAGCAGCAAGGATGAGGGAAGCGGAGAAGACAGACTCTACAGCGGTGATTATGTGGAATTATTATATGAGGCAACTGTTTTAAGAGACGTGGCTAATATGTATGATCTCAGCAACGATGTTCTGGTTAACAGTATGTATTTTGACGGGGAATCAGACAAGGCCTTAGACCAGAAACAGGATCAGGATAAGATTGAGATTCCCGGCAGCAGCAATGCCAAAGTAGCCAAACTGGCTGACCGTACAAAAGGAGCCGTCCTTGACCATGGACGCTACAGGGCTGGCAGTAAGATCAGTGGAGTCTATGAGAGCGGGGAAAAGTTGACCTACAAGATTACAGTGACCAACAGCGGAACTGCCAACCTCTATCATCTTATTCTTAGAGACCAGATGAGCCAGGAACTCCTGGAGTCCCTGGATGAGTCAACGGTCTCCTTTGAGGACGGAACATACCAGACCCGGGCAGGAAGGAAAATCAGGACTGATCTTGTGGACAGACAAACTCTTCTGATGGATTTCCTGGCTGCCGGTGACAGTGTGGAGGTCTGTCTCCACGGAAGGATCAGGGAAAAGAAGGGGAATCTGTTTGATCTTGCTAATGTGGTTACCCTTGAGGCTGCCAGTCTCATGGGAAATGAAGATGAAATCAAAGATTCCGGCAAAGCAGACCGGGAAGAAGAGAAAAGCTACAGGCTGCTTTACCACTCCAATTGGGACCAGGAGAAAAAAGAGGCAGACAGTGAAACTCCCTGCCGGGGAGGGACAGCTGTCCATGTGAATGGCTGCAGCTTTGACAGAGAGGGTTATCTCTTTGCGGGCTGGAATACCAGAAAAGATGGATCCGGTGACAGCTATAGTCCTGACAGTTTATTTACTATGCCTCAGTCTGATGCTGACCTTTATGCCCAGTGGTCTCTGCTGCCCGTGGATCCCAGAAAAGAAAAGAGCTGCAGACTGATTTATGACTCCAATAATATAAGGGAACAGAAGGAGTATGATGAGGAAAACCCCGGTATGACCGGAACTGTTATGGGGGTTAATGATAATAGTTTTGTCTATACCGGATGGTCATTTATAGGATGGAATACAAAGCCTGACGGCAGCGGGGAAAGCTTCAGTCCCGGGGATTGTGTAAAGCTTCCGGACCATGATCTTTACCTTTATGCCCAGTGGCTCAAAAATACAAGCTTCACCCTGACTTATGACGCCAATAATGGTACAGGAAGGTCCAGGAGAGACAGCCAGACACCCTGTTCCCGGGGAAGGGTAATTGTCCTGGAGGGCAATGATTTTGAAAACGGCAAAGATGAGGATAATATGGTCTTCATGGGATGGAATACCAGGCCTGATGGATCAGGAGATATGCTGATGCCGGGAGATACAAAAGAGATGAATACCAATGTTGTCCTTTATGCCCAGTGGTCCAAAAAGGATTCCGGGGACAGTCAGGAGAATGCCAGCAGACTCTATTACCATGGGAATAACGGTAAGGTAGATTATGCTGTGGACGCCCAGACTCCGGCAGCTCAGGGCAGCAGGGTAAGTCTTGATGAGAATAAGTTTTCCTTTGGCTTGTCTGCCTTTACCGGCTGGAATACCAGAGCAGATGGTTCTGGTCAGGCCTATCAGGCAGGAGATGAATATATCCTGCCTGACCATGATGTACACTTATATGCCCAGTGGAAGGATCAGGCTGTCAGACTCTATTATCACTCTAATGTCAAAGGGGAGAAAGAGGAAGATGTGATCGAGGATGCCCAGACGCCGGTAGTCACAGGGACTTCCATCAGTGTGGATGGGGCTATGTTTGAAAATACAGGTTATCATTTTGTCGGATGGAACGAGAAAGCTGACGGCAGCGGCAAGACTGTTAATCCAGGGGAAACGCTGACACTAAAGGGAGACAGACATCTTTATGCCCAGTGGTCAGTAGCCCGGGAAAAATACCGGCTCATCTATCATTCTGCCTATCCGGCAGAGCTGAAGAAGGGCCGGGGGGCAGATTCTTTGAAAGATCTTTCAGAGACTGATGGAGAGACCCCCTGCTTTGGACATACTTCCATCGATATCAATGAGAATCCCTTCGGCCAGCCGGCAGGTTACCGTTTTGCCGGTTGGAATGGAAAGGCAGATGGAAGCGGCATGTCCTGCCAGCCGGGAGACCACTATAATATGCCGGAAGAGAATGTCAATCTTTATGCCCAGTGGAGTCCTGTAAAGGCAGAAGCCGGGGCAGAGGAGGGCCAGACAGATTCAGAATCTACTTCCACGAAGGAGAGCCAGACAGATTCAGAAACCACTTCCACAGAGGAGGACCAGACAGATCCCAATCTTCCTTCGGCAAAAAGTTTTGTACTTGATGAGATAGAAAAGGAATATCAAAGAGTTAAGGATACACCATTTGAAAAAATCATCAAGGAAGGAGAAGCTGCCATACCGATTCCGGTGACCGATGAAATGACTGATGACGATAAGATTAATATACCCGGAAAAGGAGAGGGAAAGGTCGCCAAGCTGGCAGATAAGACAGAGGGTGTGGTTCTTGAAAACGGCCGCTATAAAGGAAGCAGAATTCCAGGAATCTACAGCAATGGCGAGAGGGTGGATTTCTCTATCACTGTAACCAACAGTGGCACTGCCGACCTCTTTGATGTACTTGTAAAGGACCTCATATCAGAGGATCTGAGAAAATATCTGGATGAAAAAACCCTGGCATATTCCAAGGGTACGATGGTGTCCAAAAAACAGGACAGGATCACTGTCACTGAGCTGGCTCAAGAGGACGGAGCTATAGGATTGAAGCTTGATCATTTAAAAACAGGAGACCAGTTGTTACTCCATGTGTCAGCTTGTTTGTCAGGACTCACGGAAACTGTGAATGGCTTAGAGAATAGTGTACATATATCAGGAAGCTATATCAGCTTGAATGAAGATGGTAAAAAGACTAAGATCTATATAGAGGATACAGACCAGTGCCATGATAAGGATTCCATCGGGGGAGGAGTCCCTGTTCTTGTGGTAGCTAAACTGGCTGACCGGACCAGGGGTGCTGTTTTGAAAGACGGAAGGTACTCTGGGAAAAAACAGGCTGGCAGCTACAAGGCAGGAGAAGGGATTATATTTGCAATCAGAGTAAGCAACAGGGGTAAGACTGCTGCCTACCATGTCCAGGTAGATGACAGTCCTTGTGCGGCCCTGGCTGAAGTTGTTGAAGTTAAGGGCTTTACCATGGATACCGGAGATCTCTTAAACAGCCAGAAAGGCAGTAAAGTCAGGATTGAGAAAGGGGAGGCAGGGAAAGTCATATTAGACAGGCTTGACGGCGGAGACTCAGTGCTTATGTATTATTATGGCACTGTTAAAAAAGATGCCGGCCC
>CAMOZD010000115.1 GCA_946630645.1 uncultured Lachnospiraceae bacterium | reverse complement strand
TAAAGTTACAGTCAGCACCATTAGCTCCGGACTCACCCCAGCCTCTCTGGTTGCTGTTGCCTGTACATCTTAAGAAATAATCATTCTCATCGGCATAAGTGATATCCACATTATTTAAGATAAAGGTGGATTCCGTATTGGTAGTGTAGAACATACCGCCATTTTTGGCTGTGACAGACCCGCCGCTCATCTCAAAGGTGGAGTTTCCCTCCTCGGAATCTCCGGACATGCTCTGATATAAGATTACATTCCAGGTATTGTCATTCTGTTCGTCATCACTCATGTTGCCCGTAAGATTAGTATCAAAAAGCCTGAGACTGTTGAGTCCTTCGATGCAGACTGCCTCGGACCCATTGGCCGTCAGGTCGGCATTGTTCACTGTGATATCGGCCGTACAGTATACTGCAGGGGATCCTACACCGTTGCTGGTATAGCTTCCACCATCCACAACCATGGTACCACCGCCCCGGTCACTTCTGATGGCTGCCGCGGATCCGCCCTCTGTGGTGGCAGTCACATTCCAGGCATAAAGGCTTCCGCCTCCTGCAACATGGATACCACCGGAGGTATCCTGACTGGTTGTGATGGTTGTGTCAGCCACGTAGGCAGTTCCATCGCCATAAGCAAAGACTCCGGCTCCACCGGCAGAGTCCGTGTCAATGGTTCCCCCTTTAATGTAGGCTGTCCCATCTGTTACCAGAGCTGCCGCACCTACACCGTAAAAGCTGGCGCTATCCCCTCCTGTACTGTCTGAGGACTTCCTGCTGATGGTGGGATTGGTCATACTGACTGTCGCTCCACTGTCCACCAGGACAGCATTCTCGTCAGTTCCGGTGGATTCATAGGTCTCTGCCTCTGTCTCCGCATTCTCAGAGTAGGAGGTCACAGCTGTGTATGAGCTGGGGGCGGAGGACTGTCCTCCGCCAGGTGCCCCGCTGCCTCCCTGACCACCGGCTCCCCCGGGGCCGCCCTGGCCGCCGCCGAAGGAAAAATCCATAATGGTAATCTTGGAAGCAGATCCATCTTCATTCAAAGTAATCTTAACCAGGTCTCCCTCAGCGATATCTGAAAGGGAAGCTGTCTCCGTCTTATCTTCATGCTTCTTACCCTGACCGCGCTGAACGTTGTCAGGGCCGTTCTGCTTGCCATTGGCCTGACTTTGGTCATTCTGGCTGCCTGTCTGGTCTTCTCCCTGGCCTGCCTGCTGGTCATCAGCTGCAACAGCTGTCTGCTCTCCGTCCTGGCCTGCCTCAACCTCTGCTACAGCCTGGTTATCATCAGTCTGAGCCTCTGGGCCCTCCTGATTACCGGAGCCGTTAGCACCTGCTGCCTGCTGGTCGCCGGAAGGAGCCTGGCCATTGCCAGGGCCGCCTGCCTGCCGGGAGCTCTTCTCCACTACCGTATCAGCGGTCAGTGTAATATCCTGGGTCTCACCAGTTAAATCCAGAAAATCTGAAGCGGATGGCCCGGCTTGCTGACCATCTCCCTGGGCTGCCTGCTGGCCATTTCCCGGTCCTGCCTGCTGACCGTTGTCCTGACTTGTGGAATCCTGACCAGCAGTCTCCGTACCGGAAATCTGTCCCTCTGTCGCTTCCCCACCAGCTGCCTGATCTTCAGAAGCTTCACCAGCGGGAGCCTGACCATCTGCAGGCTGGCTCTGGTCACCGGATCCCGTTTCATTCTGTGGTCCACCGCCCATGGGGCCATTGCCTCCCGGACCTCCTTTTCTTTCTTTCATTGTCCCGGTCTGGATGCTTATACTGTCCTCACTGACCGATTCTACCACACCATAGACAACATTTTCCTCAGCCTCCTGTCCTGACTGGTCCTGGCTTCCTGCCTGACTGTCCTGGACTGCAGCTGTCGATGCAGTGGAAGTTCCTGTCGACGATGACCCGCAGCCACCAAGCATAGATAAACCCATCGTCATACTTAAGATAAATGCTGTACCAATATATCTCTTCTTCATGATTGATTCCTCCCTTCACTTCAAAACCCTTGTCAGGTTCCCGGATCATATTTCCTGTTATTCCCCTATACAAATAAAAAACTGTCAGAAGTTCCTCACAGAGATTTGTGAACTGAACTATCTGACAGCCATATTATTAATTAAATATGTAGAAAATGTGGAAAATATTAGAAGGAATTGTGAATCCATCATTCTCATTATTTCTTTTTTTTGAAGGCACTTTTCACCACATCCCAAAATGAAAGGGATCTGACCATATGGTCTGAAGGGATATATTTATTAACTGCCCTCAAAACGGTCTTGGGCTTTTTTGCCGCAAACTGATAATCACCATTCTTTTTGGTTCTGATGGCAAACCTGGGTATATACCTGCCTCCAAGGATCACGGAAGCGATCACATAGTCTACCTCTTCCCAGGGAATCTGAATAAAATCTTTAACATTCCTTCTATTATAGAATTCAAATCCCTTATCACCGATCATGATCTGCCCGTAGGCATTCAAATCGTGAAAAGCTGTCGCATCGACCACCAGGTCAACCTTTGTATTCAAAGACTGGACCAGGCCGGGGGTTACTTCTTTAGCCATAATACAGGACTCCTCTCACCGGACAAAAGACTCTGAAACCATCAAAGGCCCGGATAAAACCGGGCCTTTTGAAGTTCTGTGCAAACTGTCCTGTCTGATATACAGACCAAGCCAGACTAGTTCTTATAAAAGTCCAATTACGTGGCCAAGGATACCTACTACGAACAGAGCGATGATGATGATAATCGGAGAAACGTTCTTCTTCAATAACCACATACATAACAATGTTAAGAGCAGCGGTACAAAGCCGGGAATCAGGGAATTCAGGTTGTCCTGAAGTGTGGTAACCTTTGTAGGCTCCATGGAAAGGCCGCTTGCATACTGGCTTAATGCCTGATGGATACCCTCGGATCCTTCCGGAAGCTTATCCCACTCAATGTAAGCACCTTCGGAAAGGGTTACATTGGATACTACAGGTACGAAATTGATACTTACCCAACGCTCTACAAGAGCACCAAGGATGAACATACCGAGGATGGAAGCACCCTTAGTAACTTTCTTTAAAAGACCACCGGAAAGGTCCTCTGTGATCTTCATACCTACTTTGTAGCCGAATTCCTGTGTATACCACATGAAACCGAAACGGATTACATTCCATAATACGAAGAAAAGAATCGGTCCAAGAAGGTTGCCGGCCATGGCAAGGGAAGCACCTAAAGCACCAAGGATCGGACGTACTGTGAACCAGAATACAGGATCACCAACACCGGCCAGCGGTCCCATCATACCTACTTTAACACCCTGGATAGCGGAATCCTCTACCTCAGCGCCGTTAGCCTTATCCTCCTCGAGAGCCAGGGTAACACCCAGGATCGGGGAAGCAACATATGGATGTGTATTAAAGAACTCAAGATGTCTCTTTAATGCAGCAACCTGGTCTTCTTTTGTAGTGTATAATCTCTTGATCGCCGGGATCATTGCGAAACACCAGCCACCATTCTGCATACGCTCATAGTTCCAGGAACCCTGAAGGAAGGTAGAACGTAATGCCACTGAAAAACGATCATTTTTTGTTAATGTAATTCTATCTGCCATTATCTCTTACCTCCTTATTCGTAATCATCCAGGATGTCTCCGAGAGGATCACCTGTGCCGGCACCTGCTGCGGAACCTGCTGCTGCACCCTCAGAAAGCTTCAGATAAATCAGAGCCATAGCCAGAGCGATCGCTCCCAATGCAATCAGAGTGAGCTCGGACAGAGCTGCTAAACAGAAACCGATTGCAAAGAAAGGCCATACTTCAGGTGTAGCCATCATGTTGATTACCATCGCATAACCTACAGCAACAACCATACCACCACCGATAGACATACCGTCTGTCAGCCATGCGGGCATGGAATTCAGGAAGTTAGATACTGTCTCTGCGGGGATAACACAAAGAGCTGCTGCCGGGATTGCGATACGAAGACCCTGCAGACAAATCGCTGCGATCTGCCATACTTCGATCATCTTGAAATTACCCTTCTCAGCTGCTGCGTCCATCTGATGAACGATAGCAACGGAGATGGTACGAACTACCATCGTTAAGAAAAGTCCTGCTACAGCCAGCGGAATCGCTACAGCGATCGCTGTCTGGGCACCGGCTGCTCCCTGGCCGCCCTTAACGAGAATGATTGCGGATGCTACAGCTGCAAGAGCTGCATCCGGAGCTACTGCGGCACCGATATTCGCCCAGCCGAGAGCGATCATCTGAAGGCTTCCGCCCAAGATAAGACATGCCGGAAGCTGGCCTGTCACGATACCAATTAATGTACAAGCTACCAGTGGCTGATGGAACTGGAACTCATCGAGGATACCTTCCATACCAGCCAGAAAGGCAACTATAACTACTAATACAATGCTAATTCCAGACATTATAATTCCTCCTGTTTGGTATTTTTCCAGCAGCTGTGTATCGAACATACAACTGCCTTATTATATACGTGTTAGATGCCAAGACCCTCTCTGGCTTTCTGCAGAAGAGCGTCCATGTTCTCCTTAGAGTCGCTGGGAACCTTCCGGACGTCAAAGTCAACGCCGAGAGCTTTCAGCTTCTCAAAAGTCTCAATGTCTTTCGCATCGAGAGAAAGAACCTTATTCACTGCAAACTTGCCCTGGGAATGTGCCATGGAACCAACATTGATCGTCTTGATATCAACGCCGCCCTCGATGGCTGCCAGTGCGTCCTGTGGAGTCTCGAAAAGAATCATAGCCTTGGTGTCACCAAAGCGGACATCCTTCGCTACTTCACACATCTTCTTGATCGGTACACAGTGAGCCTTAACTCCTGGAGGAGCTGCTTCCATGATCATCCTCTTACGGAGATCATCATGGGCAACACCGTCAGAAACTGCGATGATTCGGTCAGGACCTACAGCCTTTGTCCAGCCTGTGGCAACCTGTCCATGAAGAAGTCTGGTGTCAATACGTGCAAGAGCAATCTTGATCTTGCCATCGCCAAGTACG
>CAMOZD010000114.1 GCA_946630645.1 uncultured Lachnospiraceae bacterium | reverse complement strand
ATTCGAGGATGACAGAACAAGAATCTTTTATCCGGAACGGTTCACAAGCCTGAAAAACCATATCTGTGATATCGTCCCGGAGGCAGCCGGCTTTGACCACATCATCGGTTTCTATCTGCTTAGACAAGAAGGTGCCTGTCTTTACCACGACCTGATGGACAAACGTCTTGTCTGTGCTTTTGACAGGAAGGAGATGACCCCATGATTGAATTAACCCAAAATGCCAGCGAACAGAATACCTACCGGAATCTCACGGAAGCCATCCCTTTCCCTGAACTGATGTCAGACAGGGAGATTGCTGCATCCTTCTCCCACCTTTCAGAGGAGGCAGAGCGGAAAATCCTGCAGCTGACGGCGGAGACCAATGACATCATCAGTCTCATGGAAACCCTGCAGAACGAGGAGGACTGGCGGAAAATCCGGGCAGGCCTGACCATACTGGAAAGCCATTCCGGGCTTCTTTCCCCGGACCAGGTCCGGATTGTTCTCAACTATCTCTTTGCCATGCTGCCCCACAAAAACAGCACGGTGCGGAGAATGGCCGCCAGGACGGCAGGCTTTCTGATTGCCTCCTGTGCCAGGACAAATCCCGATATCTGGAAAAGATTTCTCCACCGCCTTCTGTTTCCCGGCAACCATACCAGTCTGACCAACCGCCGGAGGATCGGCTATGCCATCAGGGAGATTCTGAATGCCATCATGGAGGGCCTGACCAGACCTGACCAGAAAAATGATTCCCTGCCAACGGAAAGTTCAGCGCCTATGGACGCCATCATAGCTGATGAGACCACTAAAACTGCCAGGCACCCTCTGATTCCGGCAATCCTGGCCACCTACTCCTCCTATTTCAAATCGACGGGCTGGGACAGCATGACCTGCCTTTACCTGATTACAGGAATCCAGGATGTCTCCTGCCAGCTCTGGTCGACCCAGCAGCTCTACTATATCTTCGGTTTCATACGCCATTTTCTGAGAAAGGACAATGAAGAGATCCGCATCGCCTCTCTCCGTCTGCTTTCCACCTGGTTTGGCCAGGGCTGGAAACCCAGGGAGGATGTTCTCTTCTATCTGTCTGATTACTATCCCAGAAGGAGCAGCGTCTACTGTGAAAAATATCTGGTCTGGCAGATTCGCCAATACCTGCCTGAAGAGCTGCCAGGCTTTCAGCCGGTTCCCTCCGGGACTTCGTCCGGATTATCCGGCCCGGGAGAAGTGGATACCGGGACCGATCCCGCCAAAGAAAAGACAGGATCCGGGACCTCTGCCACTGAAGAAGAGAAGATAACCGGACAGAACCCTGAAATAATGGAGAAGGTAACAGAAAAAAGATCCTACATGCCGGACCATGAATTAAAAAGACTTCATCCCAGGGATCTGATCTCGGAAAATCTCCGGTCAGAGACTCCCTGGATCATCAAAACAATGAATCTGAGAATCCTGAAGCACTATTACAGCGGCAGGGAAGACCTCTTCCCCTATGCCACCCACCTGCTGAATATCCTGAGGCTTAACACCCAGGCCGTCGTATTTATCACGGCCGGCCGTCACCTGGTCCAGGCCATGCACCGGCTCTCCCATCAGCATATCTATGAGATCGTCCAGGAAATCCTGAAATCCATAGAACTGATGGATGATTCCTCCAATTATTATCCGGAATTCCTGGGAAATGCTTTTCTCCATCTGGATCCCCAGGATCAGATTGAACTTCTTCCTTCCTTCCAGGAGCTGTCCGAGCACAGCAATAAGGAGGTTGTCAATACCATCACGGAGACAGCGGCTGTCATCCTCCAGCTTATGGAGACCTCTTCGACCCACAGGATGGCAGTCCAGGGACAGGATCTGCAGACAGAAATGCAGTTCTTTACAGGCATCCTTTACAAGGCCATGGCCAGCTACAAAGACGATGTGGCCAGAGAAGCCTTTTTCCTGGCCGGCCACCGGCTTTTCCGCTATGAGGCGGTCTCTCATGCCCAGCAGGAATACATGCGCCATCTGGCAAGAAAGGCCCTGACCTACATGGTAGCCAAACCTGCCTTCCTGGCAGAGCTCTACAACAGCAGTTCCCTCTGCCACATCAATAAATACCTGCAGCAGAACAGAGGGGCTCTTCCTGATGAAGATGACAAACATCCCATCGCCTTCTTCTCCGGATCCTTTGACCCCTTTACCAGAGGCCATAAAGCTGTGGCCAGGGAACTGTCAGAGATGGGCTTCCGGGTTTATATCGATGCCCATGATTTCTCCTGGTTCCAGAACACCCAGCCCTATCAGATCCGCCGGCAGATCATATCCATGTCTGTGGCTGATCTGGAGCATGTATACCTGTTCCCGGAGAAATATCCCATAAGTCTGGGTAACACGGAGGACCTGGCCCTGCTGCGAAGCCTCTTTCCAGACAGAAAAATCTATATTGTCGTAGGAAATGACGTGGTGGAAACCAATTCCGCCTACATGGAAGACCCAAAAACCGGTTCCATCCACACCTTCCCCCACATCGTCTTCTACAGGAACATCTCCCAGGCCCACATGGACCGGACTGCCATCGAGCAGCTGATCCAGAATGAAGTCCTTTATATGAATCTGCCATCCTACTACGACACCATGTCCTCCCAGGATATCCAGCAGAAACTGGAGGAGGGCACGGACATCTCCGGCCTGGTGGATTCCCAGGTCCTCAACTATATTATGGACAGGAACCTCTATTCCGGGGATCCTATTTACAAAAAAGTTGCCAGGACCAAGCCCATTGAAACCATACTGGATCTGTCAGACAAAGACAGGACCGTCACCATCTTAGACAAGAGAAAAGAGCTAAAGGAATGCGGAAAAGTCATATACCATAAAATCTTCCTGTCTGATCTCTATGAAGAATGCGAGGATATGGACCTGACCAACCTGCTGCGACAGAAGCTTTCAGGCCGGGTAGTCCGGATCACTTCCATCAGCGGCCAGACCACGGAGACAGAGGATATGAAAATGACCGTCCTGGCAGAAATGCTCTCCATCGTCCAGGAGCAGTCTTACTCCTACGTCCTCATGCTGGACAGCCCGGACCACCGGGACCTGCTCCTGGCCCAGGGTTTTCTGCCCCTGGAGGGCTATGAGGACTCCTTTATCCTGGACCTGAGTAATCCCCTGACCGTATTCTTCGACGCATTTTCCTTTATCAAGGAACCCTACTGCAACACACCGGAAGTAGAGCAGGTGCTCTGGCAGTGCCGCAAAAGACTGCAGACCGCCCTTCCCAAACTCTATCCGGGCCGGCTGGTCCTTAATCTGGAGACGGAGATCCTCAACTATAAGCTGATCCGGCTGGTCATGGAAAATAACCCCATCACAGGCAAAGATGACCTGGAGGGAGACTATATACCGGAGGAGCTCCTGGAAATCCATCTCTCCCATGAGAAAATGTGTGTTCCCTTCGGTAAAATATTAAAGGGAGTCCGCCTGCCGGATACTGTCACAAAAGACCTCTATACCGAAAAGCTTTACAATCGGAGACTGGAGGGCTTTGAAATCAGGGAATTCCCCAACTATCCTTCCCTGATTACCCAGATCCGGTCCATCAAATCCTTCCAGAAACCGGTAATTCTGGTGGATGATATTTTCCATAAAGGCTACCGTGTATCCAAAATACGGACACTGTTGGACGAAGAAAAAGTCGATGTCAGTGATATCATCGTCGGAGTAATCTCCGGCCAGGGAAGAGACCTGGCCAAAATCAACAAGCATAACGTCAAGGCTGTCTACAATATTCCCAACATGAGAGCCTGGATCCTGGAATCAGACATCTATCCCTTCGTAGGCGGTGACGGAATCCAATCCAGGGACGAAGAGGCCCAGACCGCCTCCCTCCTGCCCTCCATTAATACCATCCTGCCCTACCAGGTCCCCTCCTTCCTCGAGGGTGCCTCCAGGGAAGCCTTTTTCGAATTATCCAGAGTCTGCCTGGAGAACTCCAGAGCCCTTTACCTGGCCCTGGAAAAGGTCTACCAGGAAACCTACCACCGGGCCCTGACCCTGCGGCGGCTCTCTGAAGTCCTTGCCGAACCCCGGTATCCCGATAGCGGCGCCTCCGTCAGCATGGACGGCGACCGCCTGGTATCAGACCTCATCGCCGCCGAAATCGACCGGCTGGAACGCTACAAACACTTCGCAACCTAAACATCTGCCCCGGACCAACCGGCCAGACACCAACACTTATCCAACAAAAACGGAGCCGTCGCACTAAAGCGGCGGCTCCTTGTCACGTAAAAAAGCATGCTTTTGAAAACCCTTAGACGCTGAATTCTGTCACTTCGGGATTCTGATTCATAAATTCCAAAGCCTGCTCATATTCTATGGGATTCTCAATCCTCACACTCATACTAATCCTGATCCATCCCTCTTTCCGGATAATACTGCTGTCATCAATGATACACTCATCCTCATGGATAAATTTATGGAATTTTTCCAGCATATCCGGACCATCCTTCATACGTACAGAAATCGTTTGCTCTACCAGGGTCCGGGGTCCAATCATACCATGGTGGATGGCCTGTAGAATCAAAATGACACAGGTCTGGAAGATACCTACCCAGTAAAGACCGGCTCCCACGGCCAGGCCGATGGCCGCTGTAGCCCACATACCGGCTGCTGTTGTCAGGCCCCTGACACTGGCCCTTCCCTGCTTGAAAATAATACCTGCACCCAGGAAGGATATGCCGCTGACTACCTGGGCTGCGATCCGGGAGGAATCAGCCCCTCTGGTTCCGGCAACATCAGCCAGGTCTACAAAGGCATATTTAGATAAGATCATAAATACTGCCGAGGTCACCGCAACAATGCAATGAGTCCTGACACCGGCTCCCTTCTGCCTCCTGGATCTTTCCAGGCCGATACTTCCTCCCAGGAATACCGAAACCAGAATACGGATCATAAATTCCAGATTATCATACATCGTCAGCGTATTTTCCGGCAGAAATGTCGACAAGCCATTTAACATAGTTACCCTCCTCCAAAAATCATCTAC
>CAMOZD010000113.1 GCA_946630645.1 uncultured Lachnospiraceae bacterium | reverse complement strand
TACTACCTTATCCAGGAAATAACGGCCGTGGGAGATGATGATCACACTGCCCCGGTAGCCGGCCAGGAAACCTTCCAGCCAGCGGATGGAATCCATGTCCAGGTGGTTGGTGGGCTCGTCCAGCAGGATAACGTCGGGCCGGGTCAGCAGGATGCGGGCCAGGGCCACCCGGGTCTTCTGGCCGCCGGAAAGCTTGTTGATGGGTGTCTCGAACTGGTCTTCTTCAAAGCCCATGCCCTTGAGAACACCGACGATCTCGCTCTTCCAGGCATAGCCGTTATTTTTTTCGAAATACTCAGTCAGGCGGGAGTAGCTGTTCATGGCAGCCTCCAGGGCTTCCCCATCCAGCCGGCTGATTTCCTTTTCCAGCCTGCGGATCTCTTCCTCTGTCTCGATAATGTCTTTCTTGGCGTCTACCATCTCCTGGTAGATAGTCCTGTGGGAACTGACGTCAATCACCTGGGACAGGTAGCCCAGACTGGTTCCTTTCTGGATGACCACATTGCCCTCGTCGGCCTCCATCTCCTGGCAGATGATTCTGAAGAGCGTGGTTTTTCCGGCTCCGTTGATGCCGATGACAGCGACCTTCTCCCCCTCATTAACGATAAAGCTAATATTTTGGAGTACTGTATTTTCCCCGAAGGCTTTTTTTATTTTCTGACAGGCAAGTATCATAGGTCCTTTTCTCCTGTGAAATGTTCATTTTTAATATTTACATCGTTGTATTTTATCACGAAAGAGTTTTTCTGTAAATGGACCAGAAACACTGGTAAAATATTGGCTGAATAGCAGTAATTATGTGGATTAAAAATAGCAGGAAAAGTGAAATATTTGCCTTTGAATCCCGGGCGGGAGGTGTTATTATAATAATCGGTTGGAATAACAGTAAAATTACGACTAACCATTGATGAAATTAATCCCATTTCCCAGGCTGGTTGTAGTGGTGCTGTGAATCTGTATTGCGTAATACAGATGTTTGAGAGATGATTATATTAGGACGAAGAAGGGTTCTGTTCACGTGAACAGGGCTCTTTTTCTGTGTCTGTCCGGGAATGGACTTAGTATTAAGCTGTCCGCCGGGGTTTTTCCAGTCAGGCCTGGAAAAAGCTGCTAATGAAGACCGCAGGAAAGTTGGAAAAGCCGGGAGCAAGAAACTGGAAGGGCCGGAAGCAAGAAGCTGGAAGGGCCGGAAGCAGATAAACCGGTAAAGAAATACAGTAAGCCCATGGCAGGTTATTGTTAAATAACTATTTAACGATAAGGGTTCAAAGAATAGATTCATTATTATAGTTGCAAATAATGATTTTGTTGAAAGAAAACAAGCGGGAATAGTTATCATCTAGATGTATGGTAAACCTAGAAGGATATTCCCATATTTAGTATTTACTTAGTAGAATAAATAACAAATTTTCCTTATTACAAATTGACACTAGAATGTTTTTTAGCTATAATTGTAAAGGAAACTTGGAAACCTGAGAAAGTTTTATCAGGAGGTTCTTATGGAAGACGTGAGAGGAGCAGTAAAACCGGCAAATGAAAAAGTCATTTCACCGGCAGTAATTAAAAGGCTGCCCCGATACTACAGATATTTGGGAGATCTGTTGAAAAACGGTGTGGTTCGGATTTCCTCCAAAGAACTGAGTGAGAGGATGAATGTTACCGCGTCCCAGATCAGGCAGGACCTGAATAATTTCGGCGGATTCGGGCAGCAGGGGTATGGCTATAATGTAGAATTTCTCTATCGGGAGATGGGCAAGATCCTTGGCCTTGATAAGACGAATAATATTATAATCATCGGAGCCGGCAATCTGGGTCAGGCCCTGGCCAATAACCAGGAGTTCGCCAGCAACGGTTTCCGTATAGTCGGTTTGTTTGACGTGAACCCCCGCCTGGTCGGCATGGCTGTCCGGGGTGTGGAGGTATATGATATCGATATGCTTGAGGATTTTGTCAGGGACCACGACGTCATGATTGCGGCCCTCACCCTGCCCAAGTCAAAGGCGCCCGCCATAGCGGAGAAGCTTTACAGCCTGGGCATCAAGGCCCTGTGGAATTTTGCTCCGGTGGATTTTAATCTTCCCGATGATGTTCTGGTGGAGAATGTACATCTCTCGGAAAGTATTATGACCCTGTCCTACAGGATTCACAGCAGAAATTGATAATTGTTACAGATAGGGCATGATATGGAGCGCGTTTACGCGCTCCATTTTCTTGATTTATATATCCGGCCGGTAATGGACACGCTGCCTTGCCTGCGCTTACGGATGCGGCCGGTTCTTGAAGAAAGGAATGGGAATATTGAAATACGCTGCTGCCAGAGAAGAGATGCAGGCTATTGACGCCTGCAGTATCCAGGATTATGGGATTCCGGGTATCGTACTGATGGAGAAGGCTGCCATGGCCATGGAATCGGTCCTGGTCCGGGAGCTTCCTGAGGGGAAAAAGACAGTCATTGTTGTGGAAAAGGGCAACAATGGTGGTGACGGACTGGCCCTGGCCAGGCTTTTGCTGGAGAGGGGCAGAAAGGTTGCCGTCTATGAGATCGGGGCCATCAAGGGAGAGTCGGACTCTTACCGGATCCAGAAGCATATCCTGGGCAGGCTGGGCCTGGTCATGGAAAAGAAGCTTCCCCTGGATGGAGACGTCTATGTGGATGCCATATTTGGCGTTGGACTGAAAAGGGAAGTGGCCGGTATCCACCGGCAGGTGATTGAGACCATCAATGCCATTGACGCCTGGAAGGTGGCTGTCGATGTGCCCTCGGGAGTGGACGCCGGTACAGGACAGGTCCTGGGTGTCGGCTTCCGGGCCGACCTTACCATCACCTTCGGCCTTCATAAGGTGGGCATGCTCCTTTATCCGGGAGCCGCCTATGCAGGCAGGGTGGAAGTCTGTCCCATCGGCTTTCCGGCCGGAGCCGTGGAAAAGATTGGTCCCGCGGCCTATTATTTTGACTGGGAGGATCTTAAGGGCCTTCCTGAAAGAATTCCGTGGTCGAATAAGGGAAGCTATGGTAAAGTATTAATAGTAGCCGGCCAGAAGAATATGGCCGGGGCCTGTGTGCTGGCCGGAAAGGCTGCCTACCGCAGCGGCTGCGGCCTGGTCCGCATATTTACCCCGGAGGATAACAGACTTATCATCCAGACCCTGCTGCCGGATGCCATTTTAAGCACCTGGTCAGACCAGGCAGGCCAGTCCTGGCAGCCTCAGCTGGAGGAGGCCTGTGACTGGGCCGATACCATCGTGATTGGACCGGGCCTGGGCAGGAGCCGGCAGGCAGAGGAACAGCTTAAGACTGTGCTGGGCCGGGCCAAAGTGCCCCTGGTCATAGATGCCGACGGTCTGAATCTTCTTGCCCTTATGCTGGCTGATGAGAAGGACAGAAGGCTCTACGACCACTATCCGGCGGGTATCGTGCTTACCCCCCACCTGAAAGAAATGTCCCGGCTCACAGGAAGACCTGTGGAAGAGATCCGGACTAAACTTATAGAGACGGCTGGGCTGCTGGCTCGTCAGAACCGGATCCTGGTCCTCAAGGATGCCAGGACGATCATCGCGGGAGGCAGTGACAAGATCTACATCAATGTCAGCGGCAACCAGGGTATGGCTGTGGGAGGCAGCGGGGATGTGCTGACAGGAGTGATCGGTGCTTTTGCCGCCGGCGGCAAGAGCCTGCGCCAGGCCGCAGACCTGGCGGTTTACTGCCACGGTCTGGCCGGTGACCGGGGAACTGAAAACAGGGATGGCAGGAGCCTGATGGCCTCAGACCTGCCTGACCTTTTAGGAGATATATTTTCCCTGATTTAATGAGAAAGTAATTTTGGAGGTGAAGGAAAATTGGACCAAAGCTTGATCGTCGGTCTGCTGGCAGTTCTGCTGCTGCTTACGGGGATCGTGATAGCCGTTTTGATCATCATGATGGGACGGCTGGCAGAAGTCATGAAAAAGAGTGACTTTGCCAAACTAAAAAAAGAAGAGGAAGAGAATGAATACGAAGAGGAGATCATGAATATAGCCCAGGAGGGCCATGAGCAGGGAGTGATCCTGGCTGATGAGGCGGAGATGATTTCCAATATCTTCGAATTCGGCGACAAGGACGCCAAGGATGTCATGCAGTTCCGCAATAAGATCGTATCCCTGGATGTGGGTATGACCGTGGACGAGGCCCTGCATTTCATGGTGGAACAGACCTATTCCCGCTATCCGGTCTGCCAGGACGATCTGGACCACATTGTGGGTATCCTCAACTTCAGGGACGCGGTTGAGGCCTATTTTGAAGACCCCGGCCAGAAGGTGGAGGAGATCAGCCGTAAGCCCTGCTATGTCCATGAGAACATGGACATCAATGAACTGCTGACCCAGATGAAGGAAGAGAAGAACCACCTGGTTATCGTGGTGGATGAATACGGTCAGACCGTGGGTCTGGTAGCCATGGAGGATATTCTGGAGACCATCGTCGGAGATATCCTTGACGAGTATGATGTGGAGGAGAAAGAGATTATCCGCCTGCCCTCCGGAGACTACCTGGCCTCCGGCATGCTGCGGCTGGATGATCTGGAGGAACTTCTGGGCATCACCTTTGACACAGAAGAATTCGAGACCCTGAACGGATTCCTGATCAATGAGCTGGGTCACCTGCCCCAGCCGGGAGAAGAGATTTCCGTCCTTTTCAAGGGCTACCGTTTTACCACATCCGAGCAGAAGGACAAGATACTTAGACAGATCAGGATCATCCGGGATCCCGAGGCCGCCCCGGAGCCCGGCCAGGGATGACCCTTGACGCAAATCAGAGGAAATGTTACTATATTTTGGCTGAAGAATTATTACCACAGAGGGAAAAAGTGGTAATCTTATACAATAAACAAAGTTACCATTTAAGAGATAGGAGTAGAGACTATGTCAGGACATTCAAAATTTGCCAATATCAAGCATAAAAAAGAAAAGAACGATGCTGCCAGAGGTAAGATTTTTACAGTGATCGGCCGTGAGATCGCCGTTGCCGTAAAGGAGGGCGGGGCAGACCC